>DAIUEM010000125.1:0-6648 GCA_036845105.1 Actinomycetota bacterium
GGCCCGCGGGAGGCCAGCCGGGGCCCCAGGGGGCCCGCTCCCCAGCGGGAGCGGTAGCATCCACCCGACAACTGCAGAGGTTCGTGCCCTCGAGGTGACCCGACCGGCGGCGGTCGGCCGGGTCGGAAGCGGGGCGGGCGGATCCCGACCCCGCGAACAGGGAAGCCGGTGGAAGACCGGCGCGGTCGCGCCACTGTGACCGGGGAGTGAACCCGACGGAGCCACTGGGAGCGATCCCGGGAAGGGTCGGGGGAGCGCGGATCCGGGAGCCAGGAGACCTGCCCCGAGGGAACGCACGGGTCGTCCTTCGCACGAAAGGAGACGCGTATGCGACCTTCCCGGTCGTGGCTCACCCGGGTCCTCCCGGCCGTCCTCGCCGTGACGCTCCTCGGCGCCGCATGCTCCGAGGGCTCCGATACCCCCTCGGGCGAGGATCCATCCTCCCCCCCCGCGAGCGTCGAGACGTCGTTCCCCCTCACGCTCGTCGACGACGACGGCGTCGAGGTCACGATCGACGACGAGCCCCGACGCATCGTCACGTTCGCTCCATCGATGACCGAGATCGTTTTCGCGCTCGGCGTCGGCGACCGGCTCGTGGGGGTATCGGGACCCTTCGACGACTACCCGGTCGAGGCGACCACGCTGGAGCAGATCGGTGGCGCCGGCGAGTTCGGGGTCGACCCGAACGTCGAGCGCGTTCTGGCGCTCGAGCCCGACCTGTTCCTCACGATCAGCGGGGGCGATGCCTGGAAGGCCGAGCTCAGGGACCTCGGCGTGCCGCTGGTGACGCTCGATGCCGCCGATTTCGGCGACCTCCTCGAGGACATCCGCACCGTGGGGTCCCTGACCGGGACCGGCGAGGCGGCCGAGGCGGTCGTCGAGGACATGGCCGCGCGGGCCGACGCGGTCGAAGCGCAGGCGACCGAGCGGGTGACCTGCTTCTTCGAGGTGTACTACCCGCCGCTCACCACGGTCGGGCCGGACACGTTCCTGTTCGACCTCCTCGAGCGAGCGGGGTGCGATCCGGTCACGGCCGACGCGGCGAGTGACTACCCCGAGTGGTCGGTGGAGGACCTCGTCGCCGACGGTCCGGCCGTGTACATCGCGACCCCCGAGTCGGCGAAGAGCCCCTCGCGGATCGCCGAGCGCCCGGGGTTCCGCGGGATCCCTGCGGTCGCATCGGGCTCGGTCGTGCTGGTGGACGCCGACCTCGTGACACGGCCCGGCCCTCGCGTCGTCGACGGGCTCGAGCAGCTCGCCGCCGCGTTGCGGGCGCCGGTGGACTGAGGTGCTCGTCGGGAGCGGGCGCTACCGGCTCGTGCTCGCGCTGCTCGCGGCGGGCCTGGTCGCGTCCATGCTCCTCGCGGTCGGCGTCGGGGCGGTCGAGATCTCACCGGGCTCGGCGCTGCGGCTCGTGGCATGGAAGCTCGGTCTCGTCGACCGCCCCGACGTCCCGCGGTCGACGGAGGTGATCCTGTTCCAGCTCCGCCTGCCGCGTGTCGGCCTGGCGGTGCTCGTGGGGCTCGCGCTCGCGACGAGCGGCGCGCTGTTCCAGGGGCTGTTCCGCAACCCGCTCGCCGACCCGGCGATCATCGGCGTGTCGAGCGGCGCGGCGCTCGGCGCGATCGTCGTGATCGTCCTCGGCGGCGGGGCGCTGCTCGGGGGCCTCGGGGTCTCGGTCGCGGCGTTCGTCGGCGCGATGCTCACCGCGTTCTTCGTCTACCGGCTCGCGAGGGTCGGGCCGACCGTCCACGTCGCGACGCTGCTGCTCGCCGGCATCGCCGTGGCGGCGGTCATCTCGGCCGTGATGTCGCTCGTGATGTCCTTCGCCGGCGAGGAGATCCGGAGCATCTACTTCTGGCTCCTCGGGGGCCTGTCGGCGCGCGGATGGACCGCCGTGGAGGTCGTGGCGCCGCTCGTCGCGCTCGGCGTGCTCGGGTCGCTCGTGCTGATCCGGGACCTGAACAGCGTCGCGCTCGGCGAGGAGCGTGCGGCCCAGCTCGGGGTGGACGTCGACGGGTTCAAGTGGCGGGCGGTCGCGCTGGGGGCGCTGCTCGCGGGGGCCGCGGTCTCGGTGAGCGGGGTGATCGGCTTCGTCGGGCTCATGACCCCGCACCTGCTGCGGCTGGTCGTCGGGGCCGACCACCGGCGGCTGCTGCCGGCGGTGCTGCTCGCGGGGCCGATGTTCCTGGTGCTCGCCGACCTCGTCTCCCGGGTGGCGATCGCGCCGCAGGAGCTGCCGCTCGGCGCCGTCACGGCGCTCGTCGGCGGCCCGTTCTTCCTGGTTCTGCTCCGCCGCGAACGGAGGGGGGCCGGTGCCCCCGCCTGAGCCGCTCCTCGCGCTCGAGGGCGTCACCGCCGGGTACGGCGGCGCCCCCGCGGCGCTCCGCGACGTGTCGCTGCAGGTCCGGCCCGGCGAGGTGGTGGGGCTCGTCGGTCCCAACGGCTCGGGCAAGACCACGCTGGTGCGGGTGGCCTCCCGAGCGCTCCGGCCGAAGACCGGGCGGGTGCTGGTCGTCGGCCGCGATCCGTACCGGACGCCGGGGCGCGAGCTGGCCCGGCTGGTCGCGGTCGTGCCCCAGGACGTCCTGCCGGCCTTCTCCTTCACGGCGCTCGAGATGGTGCTCATGGGCCGCACGCCGTACCGCTCGGCGTGGGGCGGCGGGTCGCCCGAGGACTGGGCCCGGGCCCGGGCGGCGATGGCGGCCGCCTCGGTGCAGCACCTGGCGGACCGACCGCTCGAGGAGCTGTCGGGGGGCGAGCGGCAGCGCGTGATCCTGGCGCAGGCCCTCGCGCAGGACGCCCCGGTGCTCCTTCTCGACGAGCCCACGAGCCACCTGGACGTTCGGCACGTCGTCGAGGTGCTCGCGATCGTGCGCCGGCTCGCCGAGCGCGAGGGGACGGCCGTTCTCGCCGTCCTCCACGACCTGAACATCGCATCGATCGGGTGCGACCGCCTCGTCGTGCTCGACGGCGGGGCCGTCGTGGCCGAAGGCGAGCCGGTGACCGTGCTCACCGAGGGCCTGCTGCGCGAGGTCTACGGCATCGAGGCCGACGTGCTCGTGGACGACGCGACGGGGCGACCGTCGGTGCGTCTCGGCGCCCCGCGCGCCGTCGGGCCGCCGCTCGGCCGTCGTGCCCACGTCGTCGGGGGCGCCGGCCGGGGCGCGCCCCTGCTCCGTCGCCTCGGGGAGGCCGGCTACGAGGTGAGCGTCGGGATCCTCCACGCGAGCGACACGGACCATGCCGCGGCCGAGCGCCTCAACCTCGTCCGGGTGAGCGTGCCTCCGTTCTCGACGATCGACCCCGACAGCGCGGCGGCCTGTCGAGCGCTGATGGAGTCGGCCGACCTGCTGGTCGTCTGCGACGCGCCGTTCGGCCCCGGCAACGTCGAGAACCTGCGCCTGGCGCTCGCCGCCGCGTCGAAGGGGGTGCCGACGGTGCTCCTCGAGCAGGAGCCGATCGCCGAGCGCGACTTCACCGGCGGGGAGGCCACCGAGCTCTGGAACGCGCTCCGCCGCATCGCGAGGGTCGCGACGTCCTACGAGGAGCTCGCGGCCTCGGCGGCGGGGTGAACGAACGGCACGACGTTGTCGGGCGTCTCGGTCTCGGGCCCCTCGGCCGGCAGGGGGTCGAGGTTCGGCTGCACCGTGACGCGCTCGCCGACGTGGTGCGGGAGGCAGAACGACACGCGGGTCCCGCCCGCCGGGATCGGGTCGGCCCACAGGATCCCGCCGTGCTGCACGACGAGCTGGCGAGCCATGTGCAGCCCGACGCCGGCGCCGGCACGCTCCTTGCGCAGGATCTCCTCGCCGGCGGTGAACGGCTCGTCGAAGGCCTGGGCGAGCGTCCGCCGCTCCATGCCCTCGCCGTGATCCGTGATCGAGACCACCACACCCTCCTCCATCGAGCGTCCGCGGATCTCGACGGGGCGACCCTCGGAGGTGAAGCGGCAGGCGTTGTCGAGGATCTGGCGGACGATCTCGGTGAACCGGACGGGGTCGGCCGAGGCGACGAGCGGCTCGGGGATCACGCGGTCGATCGCGACCTTCGCGTACTGCCGGTCGAGCTGGTCGGCCGCGTGGCGGAGGAGCGGCGCGACGTCCATCTCGGTGACGTTCAGGGTCAGCGTGCCGCGGTCGAGGTCGGCGATCGTCAACATCTCGTCGACGAGCGCGATGAGCTTCTCGAGCGAGCCCTCGAGCTGACCGAGGAACTCGTCCTGCTCGCTCTCGGGGATCCCGCGGCGCTTCAGGACGTATGCGATGCCCTTCGCCACGGTCACGGGGGTGCGGAGCTCGTGCGAGACGTTCGCGAGGAACTCGGCCTTCGCGGTCGTGAGCTGCTCGAGCCGCTCCGAGGTCTCGAGCAGGGTGGTCTCGAGCTCGCGGCGCTGGGCGGTCTCCGCCGTGAAGCGCTCGGCGACCTGGAGGGCCACGCGGGGGCTGAGCGCGACCGTGCCGAGGAGCACCGCGCGGATCGCGCGGAGCACGGCCTCGGTTCCGTCCTCCTTCAGCAGGTAGCCGGCCGCCCCGGCGCCCAGGACCTCGGCGGCGGCCACGGGTGAGGGGACCGCCGTCCAGCACAGGACCCGCGTGTCGGGCACGACGGCGAGCAGGCGGCGGACGAGCTCGGCGCCGGCGAGGCCCTCGAGCCCGATCTCGGTCACGACCACGGCGGGCTGGATCCGGGCTGCCACCTCCACCGCGCGGAACCCGTCGGTCACCGCCTCGATCTGGAGCTCGGCGCCCGAGCGGAGCAACGCGTACTGGAGCTGCGCGAGCCCGTCCGCCGTGTCGCACAGCAGGATCGCGGTCGACATCACCTGAGGTATCGAACGCGGGGGCCCCCGGGTTGAGGTTCCGTCGGCCGAACGGGTGAGGACCTAGTCGACCAGGCCGCTGCGGATCGCGATCGCGACCGCCTGCGCGCGGTCGTTCGCGCCGAGCTTCTCGAAGATCCGCTCGAGGTGTGTCTTCACCGTGTGTGGGCTGATCCCGAGGTCGTGCGCGACCTCCTTCGTCGTCGCGCCGTACGCGACCTTCTGGAGGATCTCCTTCTCGCGCTTGGACAGGGGAGGAGACTCGATCCGCTTCTCGGCGAGCTGGACCTCCTCGATGAACGCCGCCGTGAGCGCCGGGTGGATGACCGCCTTGCCCTCGAGCGCCAGCCTGGCGGCGTTCACCAGCTCGTCGGCGTCGGCGTCCTTCAGGAGGTAGCCGGAGACGCCCGCCTGGATCGCCTCCGAGATCGAGGCACGCGACTCGTCCACCGTGAACAGGATCACGCGGGTCTCGGGCGACGCCTGCTTGATCGCCTTCGTGGCCTCGATGCCGTTCATGCCCGGCATGCGGACGTCCATGAACACGATGTCCGGGGTGAGCTCGCCCGCTCTCTCGATGGCGGTCTCGCCGCTGTCGGCCTCTCCGACGATGACGACGTCGTTCGCGAGATCGAGCGCTGCGTGCAGCCCCTCGCGGGTCACCGGGTGGTCGTCGACGATCAGAACGCGGATCGTGGTCATCTCCCTTCGGTGACGATCGAATCGCGGGCCGCCCTTAGGATAGAGGTTCGAGACCCGGGAAGGAACGAACCGATGAACGAGGCTGCGACCGACGCCCACGCCCCCGAGCCGCGCGGCGGCGAGCCAGCCGCGCCCGCGTCCGAGGGAGCGCCGAGCACCGAGCAGGTGTACGACGCGCTGAAGAACGTGTACGACCCCGAGCTCGGGATCAACATCGTGGACCTCGGGCTCGTCTACGACGTCGATGTCTCGGATGGCGGGGACGTGCACATCGAGTACACGCTCACCACGATGGGGTGCCCGATCGGGCCGCTGATCGAGCAGCAGATGCAGGCGCTCCTCGCGAACGTCCCGGGCGTGAGCTCCGTGCAGGCCGAGATGGTCCTGCGTCCGGCTTGGAGCCCGGAGATGATGTCCGAGGAGGCCAAGGCCGCGCTCGGCTACTTCTGAGGTCCACCTACTCCCGCCTTGACGTTGCAGATGCGTGGTGTCAGCATGCACCTGCAAATCCGAGTGTCAGGGTCGGAAATCGATGATCCCCACGCGTGAACGAGGGGTGGTCGGGGCGATGATCCCCTCGCGCCTGTGCTGTCGCCTCCCGCGGCGTCTCGTCGGCGCCGACGACAGCTAGACCGATCCGCACGCCACCACATCGCGATCGGCCAGCATGAGTGGCCCGCCCGTTCCCGCCGTTCCCATCCCCCCGGAGAAGGAGGACATCATCGATGAGCGGATACACGAACCCCGACGTGCTCGTCGAGACCGACTGGCTCGAGGAGCACCTGGACGATCCGAACGTCCGCGTGATCGAGGTCGACGAGGACACGACCGCCTACGAGAAGGGGCACATCCGAGGCGCCGTCGCGTGGAACTGGAGTTCCGATCTCCACACCGACGTGGGCCGCGACTACGTCGACCGTGAGGGGTTCTCGCGCCTGCTGTCCGACGCCGGCGTGGGTCCGGCGACCACCGTGGTCCTGTACGGGGGCAACAACAACTGGTTCGCGGCGTACGCCTACTGGCTGCTCGAGCTGCGCGGGTTCCAGGACGTGAGGCTCCTGAACGGCGGTCGCAAGAAGTGGGAGCTGGAGAGCCGCTTGTTGGTCCAGGACGAGCCGAACCGT
>DAIUEM010000126.1:0-6615 GCA_036845105.1 Actinomycetota bacterium
TCCCAGTACCGGAGCTGCCGCGGCGTGCAGCCCGTGAATTTCGTTGCCTGATGAGTGGTGAACCCCTCCATAGGAACGCGCGCCCTCCGACGACTCGTCACCTGCCTCGAACTCTTCGCGTCCGTCAGCGGGTCGAGGGAAGGCTCGAGGTCCTGTTGACGGTCACGCCCCCGGGGAAGGTGAGGTTGTTGTACTGCGCGCATGGTTCGGTGGCAAGTGCGCAGGTAGGTTCGCGCCGGGACCGCGTCGTTCGCGGCGAGCGCCGCGGAACGAGGGTGCGCGGGTCACTCCTCGGGGCGCTGCGGCGGTCGCAGCCGACCGGACATCCGCGCGAGGAGCGCGGCGATCGAGAAGCGACCCGACTGCTGCATCGCCCGCACCTGATCGAGCGTGAGTTGCTTCAGGTATCGGTAGATCAGGAGCGACGACGCCAGCATGACGCCGAACCCGACCGCGGCGATCCACAGCGCGATCGGGAAGAGCATCAGCATCACGAACCCCGCGATGAACGCGAGGAACGACCATCGGATACGGCTCGAGAGATGCGCCGAGAGCGATGAACGACTCACCGTCTCGACGAGACGGGGGTCCTCCTCGGCCAGTCGCTGCTCGATCTCGTCGAGGATGCGCTGCTCGTCGGGCGAAAGAGGCATCTGACTCCGATCGTTGGGACGGCACCTCGATTATAAGGAGGACCGAGGGTTGAACTGAAGGGTCAAGTCTCCTCGTTCGGTCTTCGGCGTTCGTCCCGCTCGCGGCGGCGCTCGAGCAGGGTGGCGGGCATGGCCGCCCCCCGCCCGAACCGGCGCTCGATCCGGTCGAGGGCGCGCTCGACGTCGCCACGGCGCTCGCCACGTAGGAGCGCGAGCTGCTCCTCTCCGGCCGGGACCAGCCCGGTCGCCGCGACGCCGAGGAGCCGGACCCGCCGGCGGGCGCCCGGCAGCCCCCGATACAGCTCGGCGGCCACCTCGTACAGGTCCGCACCGACGTCGGTGGGCGCGGGGAGCGTCCGCGAGCGCGTGAGCGTCGTGAAGTTCGCGAGCCGGACCTTGAGCGTGACGGTGCGCGTCCGGTAGCCGTCCTCTCGGAGACGCGCGGCCACCCGGTGTGCGAGCGCGAGCACCTCGCGGAGCAGGTCCTCCTCGGCGTCGAGGTCGGCGTCGAAGGTCTCCTCGTGGCTGACGGACTTCGGGGGCTCGTACGGCACCACCGGCCGGTCGTCCACGCCGAGCGCCAGGTCGTGCAGGTCACGCGCGTGCTGGTCGCCGAGCAGGCGGCCGAGCACCGTGGCCGGGGTGCGGGCCAGGTCGCCGACCGTCCTCACGCCCAGGCGCCCGAGCGTCTCGGTGGTCTTCTCCCCCACCCCCCACAGCGTCCGAACGGGAAGCGGCTCGAGGAACGCCGGAACCTCGTCCAGCCGGACGACCACCAGGCCGTCGGGCTTCGCCTGCTTCGAGGCGAGCTTCGCGACGAGCTTGCTCGGCGCGACGCCGATCGAGCACCGGACGCCGACCCCGTCGTGCACCTCGCGGCGGATCTTCTCGGCGATCTCGGCGGGCTGCCCGAAGAGCAAGACCGCCCCCGCGACGTCCAGGAAGGCCTCGTCGAGCGAGATCGGCTCGACGAGCGGGGTCACGGCGAGCAGGATCTCGCGGAACCGGTTCGAATGGGCCTTGTAGGACTCGAAGTCCGGCGGCACGAACACGGCGTCGGGGCACAGGCGTCGGGCGCGGACGGCCGGCATCGCGTTGCGGATGCCGAACGCGCGCGCCTCGTACGAGGCCGACATCACGACGCCGCGCGACCCGGCGCCGCCCACGACGACCGGCCGGCCGGCGAGCGATGGGTCCTTCAGCACCTCGACCGAGGCGTAGAACGCGTCGAGGTCGACGTGGAGCATGGGCTCGGCCGGACGGGGGTGCGTCACCGCGGCCGAGCGTACCGCTCGCGCCGACGCCTGGAACACCGCCGCCCGAGGGCTCACCATCCCGCCGAGCCGCCGCTCGCGTGCCAGAGCTTCCTCGGGGCGACGGTCGCCGTCGGACCCGCGGGCCGCTCGGCCGCGAGCGCCTCGTCGAGACGTCCCTCGCGCCGAGCCCGGTGCAGCGCGGCGAGGTCCCACACGTCCTCGGCGACCACACTCACCCCCCGCACGCCCGTGCGGCGCACCTGACCGCGGACCACGAGCACGTAGGAGTGGAAGACCGTCTTCGAGACCTTCGGCTGGACGCTCTCGAACACCGTGACGTCGACCGGCCCCGTCGCGTCGTCGAGGGTGAGGAAGATGATCCGCTGCCCGCTGCGGATCGCCGGCGTCTGCGACGCGACCTTCACCCCCGCGACCATCACGGTCGCCCCGGCGCGCTGCCGCCACAGGTCCTTCGCGCGGACCACGCCGAGGTCCGCCAACACGGGTTCGAAGAACGAGACGAGGTGCCGCGACGCGTCGAGCCCCACGACCTGGAGCTCCGCCCGAACGCGCTCCGCGTCCGAGTACTCCGGCAGCGACAGCGCGAGCTGCTCCGGCGGCGCCGCCAGGTCGAGCGCCATCTGCTCCCCCTCCCGCTCCGGCTCCGCCGTCATCGCCGTGTACAGCCGATCCCGCCGCGTTCCGCTCCCCGACGCATCGAAGGCGCCGGCGTGCGCGAGCGCCTCGACCACCGGCCTCGAAACGGACGTCCTCCGGAGGAACTCCCCAACGTCCCGGAACGGCCTGTCCGCCCGCGCCTCGAGGATCGAGCGGATCTCGGCGTCCGAGACCCCGTGCACGTCCTTCAGCCCCAACCGGATGCCGTAGGACGTGTCGGCTCGGAGCGTTCCGGTGCGTGCCGAGATCGGGGCGGTCACGACCTCGACGACGTACTCCGGCTCGCTCCGGTTGACGTCGAGGGGCAGGATCTCGATGCCGTGCTTCCTGGCGTCTTCGAGGATCAGGCGCCGTGGGTACATGCCGGGGTCGTGCGTGAGGACGCCTGCCAGGAAGTGAGCCGGATAGTGGGTCTTCAGCCACGCCGACTGGTACGTCGGGACGGCGAAGGCGGCCGCGTGGGCCTTGCAGAACCCGAAGCTCGCGAACTGCGTGACGTCGTCCCACGTGCGCTCCGCCACCTCGTCCGGGACGCCGCGCGCCGTGGCGCGCTCGAGGAAGTCCTGGCGGAAGCCTGGGAGGAGGTCGTCGTCGTCGAGGTGGCGGCGGATGTGGTCGGCGTAGGTGAGGTCGTACCCGGCGACGGCGGCGAGGGTCCGCATGACCTGCTCGTGGTAGACGATCACGCCGAAGGTCTCGCGCAGGGCGGGCCGGAGCGAGGGGTGGGCGTAGGTGGGGGCCTCCATGCCGCTTCGGCGACGCAGGTACGGGTGGATCATGTCGGACTTCACCGGGCCGGGACGGAACAGCGAGATGTCGACGATGAGGTCCGCCCAGCGGGTGGGCTGGAGCTTCTGCAGGAGCTCGCGCTGACCCGGGGACTCGATCTGGAAGCACCCCAGGGTGTCCGAGGCGCGGATCAGCTCGAACGTGGGCTCGTCGTCGAGGGGGATCCGCTCGAGGTCGACCTTCTCGTGCTCGGTGCGGGCGATCTCGTCCAGGCAGTGCCGCATCGCCGAGAGCATCCGCACGCCGAGCACGTCGAGCTTCAGGTAACCGAGCTGCTCGACGTCGTCCTTGTCGGCCTGGATCATCCGGTAGCCCTGGTACGAGCGCTCGAGCGGCACGCGGGTCACGAGCTCGTCGTTCGACAGCACGATGCCGCTCGGATGGAGCGCGAGGTGCCGAGGGAAGCCGTTCAGGCGCTCGGCGACGGTGAACAGCGTCTCGAGCTGGCCGGCGTCCAGGTTCTGGCCGGCGAGCTCGGGCAGGCGCTCGATCGCGACCCGGAGGTCGTCGGCGCGGATGTGCGGGAAGGCCTTCGCGACCGTGTCGACCTCGGGCTCGGGCAGGCCGAGGGCCTTGCCGACCTCGCGCACGGCGGCGCGGGCGCGGTACGTGTCCACCATCGCGACGCACGCGGTGCGATCGTCGCCGTGGCGCGAGAGCACCATGTCGTAGACGTCCTCGCGGCGGGCGGACTCGACGTCGATGTCGATGTCGGGGAGCTCCTCGCGCATCGGGTTGAGGAACCGCTCGAACGCCAGGTCGTGGCGCACGGCGTCGACGTCCGAGATGCCGGTGAGGTAGCACACCAGCGAGCCCGCGGCGCTCCCACGGCACGCGCACCGGATCCCCATCGCGCGGATGTCGTCGACGATCCCCGCGACGGTCAGGAAGTACGCCGAGAAGCCGAGCCGGTGGATCATCGCGAGCTCGTGGTCGAGGCGGTCGCGCACGGCGCGCGTGGGCTTCATGCCTCGGCGCTCGAGGCCGCGCCAGCAGCGCTCGGCAAGGACGGAGGACGCGCTCCGGCCGACGGGCGTCGGGAACTCGGGCAGGTGCATCCGCCGCAGACCGAGGTCGAACGTGCACGACTCCGCGATGTCGAGGGTCGCGCTCGCGAGGTCCGGGCGCTCCTCGAGGAGCCATCGCATCTGCCGTGCCGGCTTCAGCCAGCCCTCGGCGTTGACCCGGGAGACGTTGTGGCGGTTGATCGGCACGATCTTGCGCATGCACTCGAGCGCGTCCGCGAGGAACGCGTCCTCGGGCACCAGGTACCGCACCGGGTTCGTCCCCACCGCGCGGACCCCGGCGCGATCGGCCAGCCGCAGCAACGTCCGGATCTCGTCCCGCGAGCCGGCCTCGAGCCGCTCCTGAACCGCCACGTGGAGACGGTCACCGAACGCGTCCTTCCACGGCGCGAGCGCGACACTTGCTGCGTCGAGCCGTCCCCCGACCGCGATCCGACCGACCGGAGACCCCGGCCCGAGCAGCGCGACGAGCCCCGCGGCGTGCGCGCACACCTGCTCGGCCGAGACCGACGGCTCCCCGCGCTCGCCGACCATGTGCGCGTCCGTGACCACCCGACACAGGTTCGCGTACCCGACCGCGTCCAGGGCGAGGAGGGTCACGTGCCCGTCGTCGAGCCCCGACCGCCCACGCACCGTGACGGACGCTCCGAGGATCGGTCTCACACCGTGCTGCTGGCAGGCGTCGACGAAGCGGGCGGCGCCGTACAGGCCGTCGCGGTCGGTGAGCGCGACGGCCGGCATCCCGAGCTCGGCGGCACGGCGCACGAGGTCTTCGGGCGAGAAGGCTCCCTCCTTCAACGAGAAGAAGGAGCGGACGTCGAGGTGCACGAAGGAGGGCGGCGTCATCGCGGTCGATCCGATATCCGAACATATGTTCGATTCTCAGAACGTACTCCCCCGCTCCGACACGGGTCAAACCGGCAGCGTGCCGGGGACGGCCGACGTCGGCTACCCTGCGCCGGTGACCGAGCCCACCCGCCCCACGGACAAGGCGACGATCCTGGCTCGCGAGCGCGAGGCTTGGACGGGATGGTGGGCGCACGTCGAAGGGGTGGATCCGGACGCGACCCGGCCCGACGGGTGGTCCCTGAAGGACGTCATCGCGCACATCGCGGCGTGGCAGCGGTACTCGGCCGAGCGGCTCGCGGCGCTCGGACGAGATGAGCCCGACCCCGGGCCGCCGGCGGCCGAGGACGACTTCAACGCCGGCGCGCGAGAGACCTCACGCTCCCGTTCGTGGGATGAGGTCCGCGCCGAGGCCGAGCGGGCCCACGAGGCATTCGTTGCGACGATCGGATCCGTCCCCGAGGACACGTTCGCGCGGCACGACGGGCTCGGCGCGTTCGTCGTGGCCGTCAACGGCGTCGAGCACTACGAGGAGCACCTACCCGACGAGTTCCGCGGGCGCTGACGCGTCGCGCGGTCAGCGGCGCTCCCAGATCGCGGTGTCGTGCACGAGATGGACACGCCTGGGCTCGAGCTCGCGGAGTCGGCGGACCGAGGCGACGTAGGCCTCCTCGTCCGGCGCGCTGTGTCGGCCCGAGCTGGCCGGGTCGGTCGCGCCCTCCCACTCGGCGAGCGTGAAGACGGCCTGTCCTGCGATCACGAGCGGCCCGCCTGGCGCATCGACGACGAGCGACTGATGTCCTGGCGAGTGCCCCGGCGTCGGTACGAGCCGGAGGCCGGGCGCGATCTCGGTCTCGCCCTCGACGAGCTCGTACCGGGCGCCGGGGAAGTCGACCCACTCGGGCACCGTGTAGTCGGGCTCGTGCACCATGGCCCACTCCCGCGCCTGGGCGAAGATCGGCACGGCGCGGAACAGCGCGTTCTGCCCGCCGTGGTCGAAGTGCAGGTGGCAGTTCCCCACCGCCGTGACGTCGGCCATCGAGATGCCGTGCGCCCCGAGCGCGTCCGGGAGCGGGCGACGACGTGGGTCGAAGTACTCCTCGACCTCTGCGTTGCCGGTGCCGACGCCGGTGTCGAACAGGAACACGCCGTCCCGATGCGCCACCGCGTGCGCGACGATCGCGAGCGAGCCGCCGGCGAGCGGATGGCCCTCGGGGATCCGCACGTCCGCGAGGTGCAGCGGGAAGATCTGCGGTTCGGTCATGCCAAGTAGCTAATCCCAGAGACGCTCCATGTGCCAACGGTCGCGCTGGCGGTCGTGGTACAGGTCCCAGACGGCGCCGCCCCGGGCCTCGACGCGCCAGTACT
>DAIUEM010000127.1:0-6614 GCA_036845105.1 Actinomycetota bacterium
AGGGCGTCGAGAGCGCGAGTCGCGGCGAGGACCCCGAACGTCGCGTCGTCATCAGTCGCGTCGGGTAGTCTGGGCGGGCCCCCGCCAGTGTGAAGGTCCTGTTTCACGTGAAACATCGCAGCGACCCAACCGCTCTCGCCTCGGCCGCGCGCGTGCTCGGGGTCACGTTGTCCTCGAGCCAGGTGGCATCCCTCGCCCTGTTCGAGACGCTCCTGCTCGAGCACGCCGTCCCTGGGGGGATGGTCGCGGAGGCCGACGCCGGGCGCGTCCGCGCTCGCCACCTCCTCGACTCACTCCGCGCGGCGGCCGCCGTTTCGGGCTCGGACCGCGATGCCTACGACCTGGGCTCGGGGGCGGGCCTGCCGGGTATCGTCGTCGCGATCGCCCGTCCCGCCTTGTCCGTCGCGCTCGTCGAGACCCGAGCCCGCCGCGTGGCGTTCCTGGAGCTGGCGGTCGAGCGCCTGGCGCTCGACAACGCCAGCGTGCTCCGATCCAGGATCGAGGACCTGCGTGACACGGTCGACCTGTGCTTCGCGAGGGCGCTCGCCCCGCTCCCCCATGCCTGGGCTCTCGCTGAGCCGCTGTTACGCCCGTCGGGACGTCTCGTCTACTTCGCGGGCGAGGGCGCCTCGGTCCCGGACGAGATCGCCGGGGCATCCACCCGCATCCTGAGCACCTCTGTGCTTGAAAGGGGCGGACCGCTCGTTATCATGGCGCGGTAGTGACCAGGCGCAGCGCCTCGCCGGCGACCCCCGCCTCCTCGAAGGCACCACGCGTCGCTGCCGCGCGCTCCGCGCAGGGCAGCTCGGCGTCGAGCACGAAGGTGAAGGATCCGCCCGTGAGACCGCGCCCGAAGTCCCGCCCCCGGCCCCGAAAGCCAAAGGCCACACGCATCATCGCGGTCGCCAACCAGAAGGGCGGCGTGGGCAAGTCGACCACCGCGGTGAGCCTCGGCGCGGCGCTTGCGGAGCTCGGGTACCGGGTGCTCGTCGTTGACCTGGACCCGCAGGGCAACGCCTCCACCGGGCTCGGGATCCGGCACGAATCCCGCGACGTCACGGTGTACGACGTCCTCGCGACCGAGGCGCCGATCGACGGGGCGGTCGTGGCGACGCCCGTGGAGGGCCTGTTCGCGATCCCCTCGACGATCGACCTCGCCGGGGCTGAGATCGAGCTCGTGAGCCAGTTCTCGCGCGAGCTGCGGCTGCGCAAGGCGCTCGAGCCGCTCAAGGGGGACGACTACGACTTCGTGTTCCTCGACTGCCCGCCCTCGCTTGGCCTGCTCACGGTGAACGCCCTCGCGGCGGCGCAGGAGCTCATCGTGCCGATCCAGTGCGAGTACTACGCGCTCGAGGGACTCGGACAGCTGCTCCGCAACGTCGGTCTCGTCCAGCAGAACGTCAACCCCGACCTGCGGCTGACGGGGATCGTGATGACGATGTACGACCCGCGCACGAAGCTCTCGGAGCAGGTGGTCCAGGAGGTGCGCCGGCACTTCGGCAAGCAGGTGTACCGCACCGTCATCCCACGGACGGTTCGGCTGTCGGAGGCCCCCGGCTTCGGGCAGCCGATCACGGTCTACGACCCGAGGTCCAGAGGGGCTGAGTGTTACCGAGACCTGGCCAAGGAGGTCGCGTCCAAGCTCCCGCTCGACCAGCCACTCCCCTCGTTCAACGAGACCCCGCGCGTTTCCGTCCCGCCCCCCGAGCCCCAACCCATGCACGCACCTCGGCCGCTGCGAGGCGGCGAGGATCTCGGGCCCGAACCTGAACCCGTCGAGCCCGCGCCTGTAGAGGTCCTCGAGGAGCATGCCGTCGACCCCGCACCCGAGTTCGCGAGCGATGAGACGCCCGCCGAGCCAGAACCGCTCCCGAGCGATCCGGCGTCCGCGGAGGCGACGGAGGAGGAGCCCGTCCCCGTGGCTCCCCCCGTGGCCGAGCCAGTCCTGCAGGAGGGCTCGGTCGAGACCCCGGCGCCCGCTGTCGGGCCCACCCCTTCCCTGGCCGAGCCCGGGATCGAGCCCGTGGCTCCCCCCGTGGCCGAGCCCGCCGTCGGGGCGGACCTCCCCTCACCCGCCGCGGGGCCGGTCGCCGAGGAACGCTCTCCGGTGGTCGACGAACCGGACACGAAGGCTGAGCCTGAAGCTCCGGTCTCTCCCCAACCCCCCGACGCGGACGGCTCGGAGGCGTGGATCGCGGCGGTCGAGGCTGAGGCGCGACCCGAGGGTGACGCCGGACCCCGACCGGTGGAGCCACCGCCGGTCCGCGAGATCGACCTCGAGCCCGAACGTGAACCAGAGCCGGCCCTGGACCCGGAGAGCGTCATCCGGATCGAGGATCGGGACGCGGCGGGCGATCACGAGACGCGAGATCGAGATACGGGCGGGGACGAGGTGGAGGGTTCGGGCAGGCGTCGGTGGAGCTTGTTCCGCAGAGGAGGCAGTCGATGACGAAGCGAGGGGGGTTGGGGCGTGGGCTGTCGGCGTTGATCCCGGGCGCGCCCGAGGAGGGCAGCGCGGGGCCGATGGAGCTGCCGGTGGGGGCGATCCAGCCGAACCGCCGGCAGCCGAGGGCGATGTTCGACGACGAGTCGTTGCAGGCGCTCGCGCTGTCGATCCAGGAGGTCGGGATCCTGCAACCTGTCGTCGTCCGCAGGTCCGGCTCGGGATACGAGCTGATCGCGGGGGAGCGGCGGCTCCGGGCCGCCAAGCTCGCCGGGCTGGCCACCGTCCCGGTCATCCTGCGCGAGAGCGACGACTCCGAGTCCCTCCGCGAGGCGCTCATCGAGAACATCCACCGCGAGAACCTCAACCCGATCGAGCTGGCAGAGGCGTTCCGGGAACTGCTCGAGGAGCTGGGGCTGAAGCAGGAGACGCTCGCCGAGCGACTGGGCGTGTCTCGCTCGCACGTGGCGAACACGATCCGGCTGCTCGCGCTCCCCTCCGAGGTCCAGCAGCTCCTGGCCGAGGGCAAGATCCAGGCAGGGCACGGCCGTGCGCTCCTGGCTCTCGCCGACGCCGAGGCGCAGACGACCCTCGCGCTCCGCGCCGTGGCAGAGGACCTGTCCGTCCGCGAGGTCGAGGAGCTCGTGCGCAACTACCTCGAGCACCCGGCCGCCGCCCAGGAGAAGCCCGTGAAGGCGTCGTCGGCCGGCGAGGGCTCGTCCCTCGCCGAGGTGGAGGAGATCCTCTCCGAGCAGCTGGCGACACGCGTCCAGATCCAGATGGGCAAGAAGCGGGGCCGGGTCATCATCGAGTTCGGCTCAGCCGACGACCTCGAGCGGATCGTCTCCGAGATCGTGGGGTCCGGCCCCGGTCTCTCGCCCGAGTAACGAACTCCAGGTGCGCGCTAGTCCCGGACGGACTAGTTTAGGCGCCTCGTATCAGCGCGAGCCGCAGGACGCGCTCGCACAGGTCGGCGAACGCGATCCCTGCCGCCTGCGCGGCCATCGGGAGCAGGCTGGTATCGGTCATCCCCGGTGAGACGTTGACGTCGACGACCCACGGCGTGCCGTCCCCGGCGACCAGGACGTCGGCGCGGCTGACGTCACGCTGGCCGAGCGCTCGGAACGTGTGCGCCGCAACGGCTTGCACTCTCGCCGTGACGTCGGGATCCAGGCGTGCCGGCGCGTGGTACTCGGTGGCGCCTGCCGTGTACCGCGCGGCGTAGTCGTAGACGCCAGACTTCGGAGTGACCTCGACGAGCGGGAGCGCGTCGTCGGGGGAGCCGAGCATCGAGGCGGCGACCTCGGTCCCGTCGATGCGGTGCTCGACGATCGCGGCCTCCGAGAACGATAGGGCGTTCATGACGGCGTGCGGCAGATCGGCCTCGCGCTCGACGAACGTCAGGCCCATCGCCGAGCCGGCGCGGGAGGGCTTCACGACGGCGGGCAGTGACACGCGCTCGGCGAGGCGGTGCAGGATCGCGCCGGCGCCCAGGTCGCGCAGGGCCGCGGCCTCGACCACGGCCCAGGGCGGCGTGGGGATGCCGGCCGCGGACAGCACGTCCTTGGCAAGGACCTTGTCGAAGGTCGTCTCGCACCCGTACGGCGGCGTACCCGTGTACGGCACGTCGAGGAGCTCGAGGAGCCGTTGGACGGTGCCGTCCTCCCCCTCCTTCCCGTGCAGCGCGACGTAGCAGGCAGAGATCGGTGCAGCGGAGAGCGCTTCAACCAGGGGCTGCTCGGTCGGGTCGACGACGAACGCGTCGAAGCCGCGCGAGCGCAGGGCCGTCATCACGCGATGCCCCGACCGGAGCGAGACCTCTCGCTCGGGCGAGCGCCCTCCGGCCAGGACCGCGACCCGCTCGGCGCTCATCGGGACAGCGACCGGTACAGCTCCTCCTCGTCCGCGAGGAGCTCGCCGAGCCGCTTCACCCCCTCCTCGATCCGGTCTTCGGTCGGGTAGCAGTACGCGAGCCGCATGGTGTCGGTCCCCCGGCCGTCGGGATAGAAGGCCGTCCCGGGGACGTAGGCGACCCGTCGCTCGACCGCCGCGGCGAGGAGCGCCCGCGTGTCGATGTACGACGGCAGGGTCACCCACACGTAGAAGCCGCCCGCCGGCTGCGTCCACGTGGCGTCGGAAGGGAAGCGCTCGGCGAGTGCGGCCAGCATCACGTCGCGCCGCCGGCGGTACGTGCCTACGAGACGCGCGAGGTTCGAGCGCCACGCGTCGCCGGCGAGGTACCGCTCGGTCAGCAGCATGTTCAGGTTGCTCCCGCACAGATCCGCGGCTTCTTTGGCAAGCACCAACCGTTGCAGCACACCGGGTTCGGCCAAGGTCCAGCCGACCCGGACGCCCGGGGAGAAGACCTTCGAGACCGTGCCGAGGTAGATCACGTTCTGGGGATCCAGGGAGCGCAGCGTGGGCTCCATGTCACCCTCGAACCGCAGGAGGCCGTAGGGGTTGTCCTCGACGATCGGGATGTGCGCCTCGCGGCACAGGGCGACGAGCTGCTCTCGCCGACGCCCGGACATCGTGACCCCCGCCGGGTTGTGGAAGTTCGGAACCGTGTAGACGAACTTCGGGCGCTCGCCCCGCACGAGGGCGTCCTCGAGTCGCTCGACCACCATCCCCTCGTCGTCCAACTCGATTTGCAGGTACCGGGGCTCGTACGCGCTGAACGCCGAGAGCGCGCCCACGTACGCCGGCGCCTCGACCGCGATGAGGTCGCCCGGGTCGATCAGGACCTTGCCGACGAGATCGAGGGCCTGCTGCGCGCCGGTTGTGACGACCATGTCCTCGGGGTCGGCGATCGTGCCCTCCTCGGCCATGAGCATGCAGAGCCGCTCGCGGAGCGCAGGCGATCCCTGCCCGTCGCCGTACTGCAGCGCGACGTCGCCCTTCTCCATGAGCACGCCCTCCATGATCTCGACCACGTGCTCCATCGGGATCGCCTGCACGTACGGCATCCCGCCCGCGAACGAGACGACCTCCGGTCGAGACGCGACGGCGAACAGGGCACGCACCTCAGAGGCGGACATCCCGCCGGTGCGACGCGCGTAGAGGTCGACGTACGGGTCGACGTTGAACTCGGCCATGGAACGCCGATGGTAGCAACGCCGCAGGTCGGAGCGGGGAGCCCGCGGCGGGTTCCCGAGACGACCGTCGCGGGCTGCCGAGCGCGACCTGATCCGGATGCGCGCCTAGCGGTTCGCGAGCGCCGGCATCACTTGCGCCGCAAGCAGTTCGAGCATATCGTGCTCGTCGAACAGCTCGTGGTTCAGGACGATCCGCTGGACGCCGGCATCCGCGTACTCGCGGAGGCGCTCGATCGCTCGGTCCGGTGTTCCGACGATGCAGTCGCGCGAGACGTCCGCCAGGTATGCCTTGGGGGGAGCCGGCGCTCGGGTCGTTCCGACGAGCGCGCTCGACCCGAGCTCGCCACGCGGCCTCGTCCTCGCCGACGAAGACCCACGTCATGAGGGAGGTCGTGACGCTCGCCTGATCCCGGCCCGCCGCGTCGATCCCGTCCCGGATCCGGGCGAAGCGCTCGCGGACCTCCTGGGGCGTCCCGCCCACGGTGTTGAACTCGTCGGCGAACCGGGCGACCAGGCGCTGCATCCGCGGCCCCGCCCGCCGCCCGCCGAGCACGATCGGCGGGTGCGGTCGCTGAACGGGCTTGTGGAGGAACTCGCAGCCCTCGATCGCGTAGTGCGGGCTCTCGAACGAGAACGTCTCCTGCGTGAGCAGGCCGTGGACGATCTCGACCTGCTCCTCGAAGATCTCGAACCGCTCGGGGGTCGGCGGGAACGGGAAGCCGTGCGTGCGGTGCTCTTCCAGCCACCAGGCCGCGCCGATGCCGATCTCGACCCGGCCGACGGAGATGTGGTCGACGGTCGTCGCGACCTTCGCGAGCACCGTCGGGTGACGGAAGGTGACGGGGGAGACCATCGTGCCGAGACGGATCCGATCGGTGCGCGCCGCGAGTCCCGCGAGGATCGTCCACGCGTCGTTCGAGCCCCGGCCGCCGGCGCCCTGCACCGAGAGGTAGTGGTCCGAGGTCAGCAGCGCCTCGAAGCCCAGGCGCTCGGCCGTCTCGGCGACGGCGAGCCACTGCGGCCAGGTGGTCCCCTCCTGTCCCTCGAGCATCAGGGCGAAACGCATCGTCCTCTCC
>DAIUEM010000128.1:0-6580 GCA_036845105.1 Actinomycetota bacterium
GCGAGCGCGCGGTGCGGTGCTCGAGGCGAACCTCGACAAGGGCCGCGGGCCGGTCGCCACGGTGCTCGTGAAGAAGGGGACGCTCGACGTCGGCGACCCACTCGTCTCGGGGACGACGTGGGCGAAGATCCGCGCGATGCAGGACGAGCACGGCAGGCCGGTGAAGCAGGCGGGACCGAGCAAGCCCGTCCAGATCCTCGGCTGGTCCCACGTCCCGAACGCGGGGGACGAGTTCCGGGAGGTCGAGGACGAGCGCGAGGCGCGTCACGTCGCGCAGGAGCGGGAGGCGAAGGTCCGTGCCGCCGAGCTCGTCGCCACGCGGCCACCGACCCTGGCAGAGCTCATGGCACAGGCGAGCGCCGCCGAGGTCCCCGAGCTCAACCTCGTCGTCAAGGCCGACGTCCAGGGCTCGATCGGGGCGCTCGTGGACGCGTTCATGAAGCTGCCGCAGGACGAGGTGCGGGTGAACATCATCCGCAGCGCGGCCGGCGCCGTGACGGAGAGCGACATCAAGCTCGCGATGGCCTCACGCGCGATCGTCGTGGGGTTCAACGTCCGCCCCGACGCCACCGCCCGCGAGCTCGCCGAGCGCGAGGGCGTGGACGTGCGGCTGTACCGCGTGATCTACGACGCGATCGACGACATCCGCGGCGCGCTCTCGGGCATGCTGAAGCCCGAGGAGCGCGAGACCGAGCTCGGCCGCGCCGAGGTCCGCGCGCTCTTCCGGGTCCCGAAGGTTGGGGTCGTGGCCGGGTGCATGGTGCTCCAGGGCACGATCGTGCGGAACGCCCGCGCCCGTGTCGTGCGCGACGGTGTCGTCGCCTACGACGGGCGGATCGGATCGCTCCGCCGCTTCAAGGACGACGCACGCGAGGTCGCCGAGGGTTTCGAGTGCGGCATCGGCATCGAGAACTTCAACGACGTGAAGGAAGGCGACATCATCGAGGCCTACGAGGTCCGTGAGGTCGCCCGCGAGCTGTAGCCCGGCCGACGGGAGCCCCGATGCTCGTCGCGTTCGAACGGTTCGATCTCCGCATCCCGGCGTGCGGCTCGCTGAAGCAGAAGCGGCACGTCGTGAAGACGCTGACCGCGGCGATCCGCCAGAAGTTCAACGTCTCGGTCGCCGAGATCGATCACCAGGACCTATGGCAGCGGACGACGCTCGGCGTGTCTTTGGTTGCCACGGACGGGTATCACGCGAAGAGGGTGCTGCACGAGGTGGAGAAGCTCGTGGACCGTTGGGGCGAGGTCGACGTCATCGATGCCGAGCTGTCGCTCCACTATCCGGACGACTGAGATGACCGAGGGAACCCGACCGAGCCGCGTCCAGGAGGAGTTCCGCGAGATCCTCGCCGAGGAGATCCCGAGGCTGAAGGATCCCCGCGTGGGCTTCGTGACGGTGACGGGCGTCAAGGTGACGCCGGACCTGCGGCGGGCGATCGTGTTCTACACGGCGCTCGGCGACGACCGGGACCGCCGGGCCACCGCCGCCGGCCTGCGCTCGGCGACGCCACACCTGCGCCAGGTCATCGGGCACCAGGTGCGGATGAAGACGCTCCCGGCCCTCGCCTTCGAGGAGGACGAGACCCTCGAGACGGCCGAGCGGATCGAGCGGCTGATCCAACGGCTCCACGAGGAGGACCGGTGACGTACGAGCTCGAGCGCGCGGCCGAGGTCCTCGCCTCGGCGCCCGAGGTCGCGATCGCGTGCCACGTGAACCCCGACGCGGACGCGCTCGGCGCGACGCTCGGGCTCTCCGGGTTCCTGCGCTCGCGTGGTGTCCGGACCGTGTGCTCGTTCCCCAACGAGCCGTTCCAGCTGCCGCGCTGGGCCGAGGAGCTCCCCGGCCACGAGGCCCTCGTCGAGCCGCGATCGTTCCCCGACGCCCCCGCGGTGATGGTGACGTGCGACGTCGCCTCGATGGACCGCCTCGCGTCGCTCGGGCGATCGGCCGACCGGGCCGGCGAGGTGATCTGGATCGACCACCACCGGAGCAACGACGGGCTGGGGACGATCCCGCTCGTCGACCCCGAGGCCTCCTCGACGTGCGAGATCGTGTTCCGGCTCGCTCGTCGGATCGGCGGCGAGCTGCCCGACGCGGCCGCCGTCTGCCTGTACGCGGGGCTCGTCACCGACACCGGTCGGTTCCAGTACCAGGCCGTCCGGCCGGAGACCCTCCGCGTGGCGGCCGAGCTCCGCGAGCACCCGTTCGATCACGCGCACCTCGCTCGGGTCCTGTACGAGGACAACCGAGCGGCGTACCTGCGGGCGCTCGGCGTGGCGCTCGCGCGGGTCGAGCTGGACACGGAGGCGGACCTGGTGTGGACCTACCTCACGCTCGACGATCTCGAGCGGGCGGGCGTGCGCCCGGCCGAGGCCGACGACCTGATCGACGTCGTCCGGACCACGCGCGAGGCCGACGTCGCGGCGGTGATCAAGCAGCAACGCGACGGACGCTTCAAGGTGAGCATGCGCTCGCGCGGCGCCCACGACGTCTCCGCGGTTGCGGAGGAGTTCGGTGGCGGCGGCCATCGGCTCGCGGCCGGGTACACCTCGAGGCACGGGCTCGCCGGCACGGTCGAGCGGCTCAAGACGTCGCTCCGGGGGGACCCCGTCGAGCCCTAGCGTAGGACGGCCTGCGCGATCGCGACGGCGATGGGCGCGAACAGGAGCGCGGGCAGGAGGCTCCCGACCCGCACCTGCTTGAGCTCGAGGAGCCGCAGCGAGATCCCGAGGATCAGGATGCCGCCCGCCGCCGTCAGCCCGGCGACGACCTCCGGCGTGAAGGCGTCGGACAGCCCCGACGCGGCGAGCGTGATCGTGCCCTGATAGACGAGGACGGGGAGCGCGGAGAACGCGACCCCCCACCCCAGCGCGGACGCGAACGCGAGGGCGGCAAACCCGTCGAGCAGCGACTTGATCCCCAGCAGCTGGACGTCGCCCGAGAGCCCGTCCTGGATCGAGCCGAGGATCGCCATCGGGCCGACGCAGAACACGAGCGATGCGACGACGAACCCCTCGGTGAACCTGGCGTGGTGCTCGTGGTCGCCGGCGAACCGTCGCCGGAGCCGCTCGCCGAGCGCGGCCAGCCCGTCCTCGATGCGCAGGAGCTCGCCGACGACGCCGCCGACGAGCACGCTCGCGAGCACCAGGAGCACGCTCGCGCGGGTCAGCTCGGACAGCGGCGGTCGGAAGGCCGCGAGCGCCCCGTCGACGCCGACCGCGAGCGTGACGAGCCCGAGCGCGTGCATCAGCGTCTCGCGCAAGCGGTCGGGGAGGCGGTCGCCCAGGAGCGTGCCGGCGAGCGTCCCGGCGAGCACGGCGCCGACGTTGATGAGCGTCCCCGTGAGCGGCATGCGTTGAGAGCCTAGCGGTCGCCGCCTGGGGTAGCCTCGCCGCATGGCCCCGGAAGGACTCCTGCTGGTCGACAAACCGCAGGGGATGACCTCCCACGACGTCGTGGATGCCGTGCGCCGCGCGCTCGGCACGCGGAAGGTGGGGCACGCGGGAACGCTCGACCCGATGGCCACCGGCCTGCTGCTCGTCGGCGTCGGGCGGGCGACCCGACTGCTGCGCTTCCTCGGGGACCTGCCGAAGACGTACGAGGGCAGGGGCCTGCTCGGGGTCCAGACCACGACGCTCGACGCGGACGGCGAGGTCACGCGGACGGCGAGCGTCACCGCGAGCCGGGAGGAGATCGAGGAGGCGGCAGCGGCGCTCGTCGGCGACTCGCTCCAGCGCCCACCCGCGTTCTCGGCGGTGAAGGTCGGCGGACGCAAGCTCTACGAGGCGGCGCGGCGAGGGGAGGCGCTCGAGGCCGAGCCCCGCCCGATCCGCGTCGACGCGTTCGACATCCTCGACGTCGCGGGGGCGGCCTTCGGGTTCCGGGTCACCTGCTCGAGCGGCACCTACGTCCGGGTCCTCGTCGCCGACGTCGGGACCGCGCTCGGCTGCGGCGCGCACCTCGTCCGGCTGCGACGCACGCGGATCGGTCCGTTCCGGGTGGACGACGCGAGACCCCCCGAGGAGCCCGGTGACCCGCTGCCCCTCGAGCTGGGCGTCGCGCACCTTCCCCGAGTGGACCTGGAGGAGCCGGAGGAGGCCCGTGCGGCGGCGAACGGCAGCATCCTGGCGCCCGCGGGGATCGAGGGCCCGTACGCGGTCCACGCGCCCGACGGCCGGCTGATCGGCGTCTGGCGGGACGTCGGGGCCAAGGCGAGGCCGGAGATGGTGCTCGCCCCCGGATGAGCCGTACCCCAGGGCATGCGAAGATGCGACGATCGGAACGCTGGACAGGAGGTCCGTCGTGAAGACGGAGCACAAGCGCGACGAGCGGAAGCACGGCAAGCACACCGACGTCGAGGATCACCGGACCCGGCTGCCGAAGAAGGTCTACGAGAAGGAGCTCCGCCGGCTGCAGGAGGAGCTCGCGAAGATGGAGCAGTGGGTCTCGGATGTCGGCGCCCGGGTCGTGGTGGTCTTCGAGGGACGTGACGCCGCGGGCAAGGGCGGCACGATCAAGAGGATCACCCAGTACATGAACCCCAGGATCACCCGTATCGTGGCCCTCCCGGTGCCGACCGAGCGCGAGCGCTCCCAGTGGTACTTCCAGCGGTACATCCAGCATCTGCCCGCGGCCGGTGAGATCGTCCTGTTCGACCGCTCCTGGTACAACCGGGCCGGCGTCGAGAAGGTCCTCGGCTTCTGCACGCCGGAGGAGCACCGGCGCTTCCTCCGCCAGTGCCCGATCTTCGAGAGGCTCCTCGTCGAGGACGGGATCGTGTTGATCAAGTACTGGTTCTCGGTCTCGGACGAGGAGCAGGAGCGGCGCTTCCAGTCTCGCATCAAGGACCCGATGCGTCGATGGAAGCTCTCGCCGACCGACCTGCACTCGCGGAGCCGCTGGGTCGACTACTCCCGGGCGAAGGACGAGATGTTCGTGTTCACGGACATCCCGGAGGCGCCGTGGTACACGGTCGAGGCGGACGACAAGCCGAGCGCGCGACTGAACTGCATCGCCCACCTCCTGTCGACGATCCCGTACGAGGCTCGTCCGGAGATGGACATCGAGATCCCGCCCCGCCAGAGCGACGAGGGCTACGTGCGACCCGCCCGTGAGGCGTCCACCTACGTGCCGGACCACGCGGCGACACTGGTCGAGTGAGCGAGCCGGCCACCGAGACCCGGCGGCGGTCCACGACCAAGCGAGTGGTGCAGGCGCTCGTGTCGCTCGTGCTCGTCGTGGGCATCTTCGCGTACGCGATCCCGCGCATCGCCGACTACAACGACGTGTGGCGCACGATCTCGAGCCTCACGCCGATCGAGCTCTGGTCGCTCGTCGCGGCCACGGTCTTCAACCTCTTCACGTACTGGCTCGCGAACATGGCCGCGCTCCCGGGCCTGCGGCTCGGTCAGGCCGCGGTCGTGACGCAGACGACGACATCGGTCGCGAACACGATCCCGGCCGGCGGCGCGGTCGCCGTGGGCCTCACGTACCAGATCCTCGGGTCGTGGGGCTTCACGCCGTCGGCGATCTCGCTCTACGTCCTGGTCACCGGCGTCTGGAACGTCTTCCTGAAGCTTGGCCTCCCGATCCTCGCGCTCGGCATGCTGGCCATCACCGGGGACCTGACGCGGGGGCTGGTCGTCGCGGCCATCATCGGCGTCGTGGTCCTCCTCGTCGCCGTGACGCTGTTCGGGCTCGTCCTGTGGAAGAAGGCCTTCGCCCGCCGCATCGGCGACGGGCTCGGCCGTGCGGTCTCCTGGGTGCTCCGGCTCATGCGCCGGCCGTCGATCTCGGGTTGGGGCGAGGCGGCCGTGCGGTTCCGCAAGCAGACGATCGTGCTCGTCGCGCGGCGATGGCCGTGGCTCACGTTCACGACGGTCCTCAGCCACCTCGCCCTATACTTCGTCCTGCTCCTGTCGCTCCGGCACGTCGGCGTCTCCGAGCAGGAGGTGAGCTGGGCGCAGGTGCTGGCGGTCTTCGCCTTCGGCCGGCTGATCGCGGCGCTCCCGATCACCCCCGGCGGCCTCGGCGTGATCGAACTCGGGTACATCGGCGGGCTCGTGGCCGCGGGGGGCGACGAGGCGCAGGTCGTCGCGGCCGTCCTCCTGTTCCGGGTGCTGACGTATGGCCTGCAGATCCCGATCGGTGGGTTCACCTACCTGATCTGGCGGGCGAAGCGCGACTGGCGGTCCGCTCCCGTTCCGGCTCCGGACGAGCGGGGCGTGCCGGTCGTCGAGTGACGTCAGCCGGCCTCGGGCTCGGGCTCCGGCTCAGGGGTCGGCCACCAGCGGCGGATGACGTGGTGCCGGACCTCGGACACCGTCGCCGCCACGACATCCGAGGCCCGTTCATATTCGGAGGCAGGAACGATATCGACCACTTTGGCCGCCAGTTGCCTGGGCAGAGCCTTCCTGATCTCCGAAGTCACCCGCGGATTCCCGGCGAGGATCAGGTGTCCGTACCCACCTGACGACATCAGATGCTCTAGAATCTGGATCTGTTCCTGGAAGAATTGATTCGTTCGTTCGCGAAGGTGGCTCTGGTAGTGTTCCCGGGTCCACTCACGGCCGACTC
>DAIUEM010000129.1:0-6562 GCA_036845105.1 Actinomycetota bacterium
GAGTAGACCTGGAACGCGATGAGCGTCTCGGTCCGCATCACGCCCTCGACCCTAGCGATGCCTCCCGGGATCACGCGGGCCAGGTCCTCGTGTTCCGCCACCCGCACGACGGCGACGAGGTCGAACTCGCCGGCGACCGAGTAGACCTCGGACACGCCCTCGAGATCGGCGATCGCCTGCGCGGCCTCCGGGATCTCGTCGATCTCGCACTGCACGAGGACGACCGCGTGCACCATCACGCGCGCTCCAGCACGACCGCCGTGCCCTGCCCGCCTGAGACGCACAGCGTCGCGAGCCCGAGCGAGTAGCCCATCTCGCGCATCTCGTAGGCGAGCGTGAGGGTGACGCGCGTCCCCGACAGTCCGATCGGGTGCCCGACCGAGATGCCGCCACCCTTCGGGTTCAGCCTGTCGCGATCGAACTTCAGCTCGCGCTCGCACGCGACGACCTGGGCGGCGAAGGCCTCGTTCAGCTCGATGCAGTCCATGTCGGCGAGCGACAGCCCGGTCTTCTCCATCACCTTGCGGGTCGCCGGGACCGGGCCGATGCCCATGATCTCGGGCGGCACGCCGGCCGAGGACATGCCCACGATCCTCGCGAGCACGTCGCGGCCCTCCGCCTTCGCGCGCGACTCGCTCATGAGTACCATCGCGCCGGCGCCGTCGGTGAGCCCGCTCGAGTTCCCCGCCGTGACCGAGCCCCCCTCGCGGAACACCGGCTTCAGCTTCGCGAGGCCCTCCATCGTCGTCTCGGGGCGCGGGTGCTCGTCCTGCTCGACGACGATCGTGCCCTTGCCCTTCGGGTTCGGCGCCTCGACGGGGAACATCTCGAGCGCCCGGCGCTCCTGGTTCGCCTGGGCCTTCTGCTGCGACTCGAGCGCGAACTCGTCCTGCTCCTCCCGGGAGATGCCGTACATGTCGACGAGGTTCTCGGCCGTCTCGCCCATGATGACCCCCGAGAGGGGGTCGAGCAGGCCGTCCCTGTACATCGCGTCGTAGACGGTGGCGTCGCCGAGCCGGTAGCCGAAGCGCATCCGGTCGAGCAGGAACGGCACGCGGGTCATGTTCTCCATGCCGCCGACGACCACGATCTCGGACTCGCCGGTCATGATCTGCTGCGCGCCGATGTGGATCGACTTCATCCCCGAGGCGCAGGCCATGTTCACGTTGTAGGCCGGGACCTCGATCGGGATGCCGCTCTTCACGCTGACCTGCCGCCCGGTGTTCGGGCCGTTCCCTGCCTGTCGCCCGTGTCCGATGATCGTCTGCTCGACCTGCTCGGGCTCGACGTTCGCGCGGCGCAGCGCCTCCTTCACCGCGAGCACGCCGAGCTCGATCGTTGGGAGCTCGGAGAACCCACCGAGGAACTTGCCGACCGGGGTGCGTGCGCCTTCGAGGATGACCGCGGTTTCCATGTGCCGCTCCTGAGGTTTCGTCGTTCCGGCCAGTCTATCGGGCGAGGTCAGGACGCCCGCGCCGAGGGTCCCGCGGCCTCCCGCCGGTCGGCCCCCCGGAGGGCGGCGATGAGGCGGTGGAGCTCGGCGCCGCCGTCGACCGGCTCGGAGAGCGGCGGGTCGGCCGCGACGAGAGCGACCGGGTTGCGTCCGAGCCACGAGCGCACGGCGGCGACCTCGTCGGCGCGCTGGCGAGGACAGGGGGTCTCCAGCGACTCATCGTCGTCGCCCCGCGCGAGCGCCCCGCCCCGGAGCCGGATCGGCCGGCCGTCGGCGTCCCGGAGCTCGAGGTCCCGCGTGCCGAGCAGCCAGCCGTCCGTCCGCGCGCGGACGAGCGCTTCGGCGAGGGCGCGGAGGCGGTCGCGCGCGAGCGCCGCCTCCTCGAACCGCTCCTGCTCCGCGAGGTCGCGCATCCGCGCCCCGAGCGCCGCGAGGAGCCCGCCCGGCCGGTCCAGGGAGGAGAGGAGGGACCGGACGAGCTCCCCGTAGCGCTCGGGGCCGACGCGGCCGTCGCAGGGTGCCAGGCACCGGCCCATGTCGGCGAGGGCACACGGCGCGAAGCGGGTCGACGCGCGCATCGCCTTCGTGCAGCGGCGGATCGGGGCGGCCTCCTCGAGCGCCTCCTTCGCGAGGTGCGCGTGCTGCGAGGACGGGAACGGCCCGAGGTACGCAGCACCGCACTTCGGCTCGCGGACGACCTTCATCCGCGGGAAGGCCTCGGCGACGTCGATCTTCAGGTAGGCGTAGCGGCGCCAGGTCTTGCCCCGCCGGTTGTACTTGGGCTCGTGGCGTCTGATCAGGCGCGCCTCGAGCACGAGCGCCTCGAGCTCGGAGCCGCACGGCAGGCCCTCGACCGAGACGGTCTCGGACAGGAGGTCCTCGACCTTCTTGCGCGAGTCGCCGTAGAAGTAGCTCCTCACGCGCCCGCGCAGGTCCTTCGACTTGCCGACGTACAGCACGCGGCCGTCGCGGCTCCGGAACAGGTAGACGCCGGCCGCGCGGGGCAGGTCGTCGGCCAGTCGGATCTTGCCGAAGTGCGGCCGGCCCCGGGCCCGGACGGCGAGATGCAGGTCCCCGAGCGTGCGGATCCCGAGGCGCCTCGCGAGGTCGAGCAACCCGTGCAGCACCTCGGCGCACGCCTGCGCGTCCGCGAGCGCCCGGTGGTTCGGCCGCACCGCCGTCCGGAAGTACTGCGCGAGGGTCTGCAGCCGTACGTTCGGCACGTCCGGCCAGACCACGCGCCGCGCCAGCCGCGCCGTGCACACCGGGGGAGGCGGCAGGGGATCGAAGTCCCACCGTTGCAGCGCGACGTTGAGGAACGTGAAGTCGAACCGTGCGTTGTGGGCGACGAACACGGCGCCGCGCGCGAACTCGGCGAACGTCGGCAGCACGGCCTCGATCGGTGGCGCGCCCGCGACCATGCGGTCGTCGATGCCCGTCAGGTGCGTGATAGCCCGGGGGATCGGCGCGCCGGGGTTCACGAGCGTCTCGAGCACGCCGAGGCGCTCCCCGCCCCTGTACCTGACCGCGCCGATCTCCGTGATCCGGGAGTCGACGGGGGAGCCGCCGGTCGTCTCGAGATCGACGACGCAGAACGTGACGTCCTCGAGCGGCACGCCCTCCTCGAGCGTCGCCTGGAACGCCTCCGCGAGCACCGTTCCCTCCCCGCCGGGCCGCGTGGGAGCAGCACCGTACCGAACACGTGTTCGGCCGTCAAGCCGTGCCGTCGCCGGGGGAGGCACCACGATGCGATGGTGACGTGCGGGTCCGACATGGCCCGCGGCCGCTCGTCAGGAGAGGTCGCGCACGCCGAAGGACGCCGCGGCGACGAGGACGGATCGGCACCACCACGCCCGACAGGCGTGAGCGGCTCGCGACGGGCTAGCATCGGAGGATGCGGTACGGCGTCAGCGTTCCGAACATGGGGGCCCTCGACACGCTGGTCGAGATGGGCGTCGAGGCCGACCGTGCCGGCTGGGACGGCTTCTTCGTCTGGGACCAGATCCGGCTGATGCCCGACGTGCCGGTGCCGCTGTTCGACCCCTGGGTCCTGCTCGCCGCGGTCGCCGTGCGCACGGAGCGGGTGCGGATCGGGACCCTCATCACGCCGATCGCCCGGCGGCGTCCGTGGAAGCTCGCGCGCGAGACCGTGACGCTCGACCACCTCTCTGGCGGCCGGCTGATCCTCGGCGTGGGGCTGGGGTATCCGCCCGACGCCGACTTCGCGCTCCTCGGCGAGGACCCCGACGACCGCGTGCGAGCGGGGAAGCTCGACGAGGGTCTCGAGGTCCTCACCGGCCTGTGGACCTCGGAGCCCGTCGAGTTCGAGGGCGAGCACTTCCGCGTCCGCGGCATGCGGTTCGACCCCGGTCCCGTCCAGCGGCCGAGGATCCCGATCTGGGTCGGCGGGATGTGGCCGAACCGGGCGCCGTTCCGCCGCGCGGCGCGCTACGACGGCGTCGTGCCGATCAAGGTCGACGAGGCCGGGATGCCCGCGAACCTGGAGCCGTCGGAGCTAGCCGAGGTGGTCGCATTCGTCCGCGAGCACCGCCGGACCGACGAACCGTTCGAGGTCGTCCACGGGGGCCGGGCCGACCCGGACGCGATCGCGGCCTCCGAGGCCGCGGGAGCGACGTGGTACCTGGCGGACGCCGGCGTCGAGGGCCCCGGATGGGAGCAGCCGACGCTCGAGCTACTGCGCTCGGGCCCGCCGTCCTGATCGAGGTCGGGCGCTCGGGTCAGGCGCCCGGGTAGAGCGTCTCCTCGACGATGAACGCCAGGAGCTGACCGATCGCGATGTGGCACTCCTGGATGTGGGAGGTCTCGCGACTCGGGACGCGGATCGCGACGTCGGCGATCGGCGCGAGCGCCCCGCCGCCCTCGCCGGTCAGAGCGATCGTCCGCAGCTCCTGCGCCCGCGCCTGCTCGAACGCCCGCAGGACGTCGGCCGAGTCGCCGCTGGTCGAGATCCCGATCAGCACGTCACCCTCGCGGCCGAGGGCCTCGACCTGCCGCGCGAACACGCCCTCGAACCCGAAGTCGTTCGCGATCGCCGTCAGGATCGACGTGTCGGTCGTGAGGGCGATCGCCGGGATCGCCGGTCGGCGGTTGTCCACGGTGAGGGTGCTCACGAACTCGGCCGCGAGGTGCTGGCTGTCGGCGGCGCTGCCGCCGTTGCCGCACAGCAGGATCCGGCCGCCGTCGAGGAGCGCGTTCACGAGGAGCTCGGCGGCGCTCGCGACGTCGTCGGCGGACGCGTCCGCGGTCCGGCGCGCGGTGGCCGCGGTCTCCTCCAGGTACGCGCGGACGCGGTGCGCGATCACCGCCGAGCCCCCGCGAGGACCTGCGCTCGGATGATCGCCGCCGCCTCGGCCAGGTCGGCGACGACGTGGTCGGCGAGGGGCTCGGCCTCCGCGATCTCCTCCGCGCCGTGTCCCGTGCGGACCTGCAACGTCCGGGCGCCGATGCGCCGGCCCATCTCCACGTCGCCGCGGTGGTCCCCGACGACGAAGGCCGCGGCCGGATCGAAGCAGTGGTCCTCGGCCGCCCGGAAGGCGAGCGCCACGCCGGGCTTGCGGCACTCGCACCCCTCGTCGGGTGCGTGCGGGCAGGCGTAGTAGCCGTCCACGCCCGCGCCCTCGGCTTCGAGCAGCTGGGACAGCCGTGCGTGGATCGCTTCGAGCTGCTCGATCGTGATCCACCCGCGGCCGACCGGCGACTGGTTCGTCACCACGACGATCCCCAGGCCGAGCTCGCGCAGCTCCCGCAGCGCCCGCGCGGCCCCCGGGATCAGCCGCACCTGGTCGGGCTCGAGCACGTAGGCGGGCGAGAGCTCCTCGGTGATCGTCCCGTCGCGGTCGACGAGCACGAACCGCCGGCTCACGGCCTGGGCCTCCAGACGCGGTCATCGCGCCGCGCCCGCACGCCCTCCGGGTGGAAGCCGAAGTCGGCGAGCTGTCCGCCGAGGCGCTCGAGCGCCGCGCCGACCGCGCCCCGGCGCTCGGGGCGACACGCGACGAGGACGTACCCGCCGCCGCCCGCGCCGCAGATCTTCGCGCCGTCGGCGCCGGCCCCGCGGGCGGCGACGAAGAGGCGCTCGATCGGCGTCCCGTCGGCGATGTGGGGGTTCATCCGCTTCTTGTTCTCGTACGCCGCGCGGAGCATCGGGCCGAGCGCGTCCAGGTCCCCGCCCTCGATCGCCGTGCGCATCTCGTAGGCCATCTCGTGGAGGTGCTTCATGCCGACCATCGTCTCCTCGCGCCCCTCGTGGTACAGGCGGATCTGGGTGTCGATCAGCCCGAGGTCGGTCCGCACGCCCCCCGTGTAGCAGAGGAGCAGGTGGTCGCGGAGTCTCTGGAGGCGCTCGCCGCCGCACCGCACGGGCGTCACCGCGACGCCCTCGCCCGAGAACTCGAGGAGGTTGAAGCCGCCGAACGCCGCCGCGTACTGGTCCTGCCACCCGCCCGCGATGCCGAGGTCCTCGCGCTCGATCGCGTAGGAGAGGCGGACGACCTCGGTCCGGCTGAGGGGCCGGTCCTCGAGGGCGGCGAGCGCGCCGACGATCGCGGTCACGAGCGCCGAGGAGCCGCCGAGTCCGCTCCCCGGCGGCGCGTCCGAGCGGACGTCCACGTCCAGCCCGCGGTCGATCCCCATGCGCTCGATCGCCGCCTTCGCCAGGTCCATCACGCCGTCGTACGCCGGGCGCTCGTCCAGGTGGTACTCGACGAGGTGCCCGAGGTCGGAGCGGATCCGCACCTCGCGGTCGTGGCGCGGGACCAGCGTCACGTGGGCGTGGCGGTCGATCGTGGCCGACAGGACGGCGCCGCCGTGCCGCTCGTAGTAGTGCGGGAAGTCGGTGCCGCCGCCCACGAAGCTGATGCGCAGGGGCGCGGTCGAGCGGACGGTGGGCTCGGTCATGGCTCCGCCAGTATGGGGGCCGGGGTCGGGGGTGACCAGCCGGGGTCAGGCGACGAAGCGGACGTCAGCGCGAGACACCCGAGAGCTCGATCCTCCGGCTTGCGCCGGAAGATCGCGTCGCCCGAAGCGCTTCCATGTTCCCAGTGTACGGGGCCGGCCCTGGGGGTTCACCAGGTTGCGCGCCGAGGCGCG
>DAIUEM010000130.1:0-6520 GCA_036845105.1 Actinomycetota bacterium
GGCAGCAGCGCGGCCTCGACCTCCTCGAGCGACACGGGGCGCGTGGCCTCGACGCGCGCGTAGTTCGCCTCCTGCACGTCGGGGTACCGGGCGTCGGTCACGACGGCGCCCCACGACGTGCGCGCCTCGGCGGCGAACAGGCCGTCGAGCGCTCGCCACAGACGCAGGAGCGGTTCGAGATCGGGCACCGGCGGAGTCTACCGACGGCGTGCGGGCGGTAGGCTCACAGGGTCGTGATGACGCTCCGCGTGTACCGGGACGGCGCGCTCGTCGAGGAGGAGCCCTTCGACGCGGCCTCGGCGGCGCACGCGCTCGACCTCGCGACGCGCGTGTGGGTCGACGCTGAGAACCCGACGACGCAGGAGCTTGGCGCGCTCCAGTCGACGTTCGGTCTGCACGAGCTGTCGATCGAGGACAGCCGCAACCTGGGGCAGCGTGCCAAGCTGGAGCGGTTCCGCGACCACGACTTCATCGTCGTCCACGGGGTTGGTCTCGACGAGACGGACGAGCTGGTCGATCGCGAGCTGCACCTGTACGTCGGACGGGCGTTCGTCCTCACGATCCGGCGCGGACCGGCGTTCGACTTCCAGCACACGCACGAGCGGATCGGGCGCGGCGACGTGCTGGGGCAGGAGGGGATCGGGCATCTCCTGTACCTGATCCTCGACGAGATCGTCGACGGGTACCTCGACGTCGTCGAGCGCCTGGAGGCGAGCACGGACCAGATCCAGGACCGTGTGGACAGGGAGGACGGCTCGGACGACTCGCACCCCGAGCGACCGCTCGCCCGGGACATCTTCCACCTGCGGCGGGCCGTCACGACGTTCCGCCGCCTCATCGTCCCGATGCGCGAGGTCGTGGACCAGCTCCAGGAATCGCCGCTCGTGACGACGGCGCTCCAGCCGTACTACCGCGACGTGGAGGACCACGTGATCCGAGCGCTCGAGCTGCTCGACAACGTCCGAGACATCCTGACCTCGGCCCGCGAGGTCCAGCTCGCCCTCGAGTCGAAGCGCCTGAACGTCGTGATGAAGAAGGTCACGTCCTGGGCGGCGATCATCCTCCTGCCCACCCTCATCGCGGGGATCTACGGCATGAACTTCCGGCACATGCCCGAGTTGGGATGGGAGCTCGGGTACCCGGGCGCGCTCGGCTCCATGGCGATCGCTGCGGGCGTCCTGTACTGGGTCTTCAAGCGCAAGGACTGGCTCTAGCGTGTGCCGGGCGCTAAAGGTGCTCTGCGTGGCCGAGGACGCCGAGTCGCTCGCGGCGCTGAAGCGTGCGACGGTCTCGGCCGACTGGGAGCTGGCGCCGGGCGCCACCACGCCCGAGGAGGCGCTCGCGCAGCTGGAGACCGAGCACCCCCACATGCTCGTCGCGTTCGGTGACCTCGGCGCGTTCGTCGCCGCGGCCAGGCGCGCGCACCCGACCCTACGGATCGTCACGGACCGAGACCTGCCCGGAGCGACCGTGGTCGCGACCTCGCTCGACGAGGTCCGGAGAGCGCTCCACGCGCTGCCCCGTCCGGGCGGTCCGGTGCTCTAGGAACCCGCGCGAACGGTCAGGCGCACCCCCAGATGCCCCATCCGTTGGCGGACTTCGCCATCCGGACAGAGACGATGATGTTCGCACGACCGTTGTAGACCGACCGGTCGGGGAAGCCCCAGCGATCGGCGCGGTCAGGCCAATACCGGATCGCGTGCTGGTAGACGCCGGCGTACCCTCCCGGGTTGTAGCCGCTGGTCCGGAACCCGGACTCGCACCGGGCGACGTCGAGCGCCTTGTCGGCCCCGCCGGGGCTGCCCCAATGGCGTGCGGCGCAGCGGATGAGCCGCTTGACCTCGAGCCTGGAACCCCTCCAGTCGAAGTCGCAGACGCGCTTGGGGATCGTGCGGTCCGCGGCGTGTGCCGCGGGGGGGAGGAGCGAAAGGAGCGCGGGCAACGCGATCGCCGCGGCGAGCGCGCAGCGGCGCAGCTTCATGGATCGGTGCATGGATGTGTTCACCCCCGCGGTGAGCGCTGGCTGGCGGCCAGGCCCGCGCGACCGGCGCGGATCCCCGGTCGTCCTGCGGTAGGTCGCGGGTGGCAGATCACCTCCTCGTGTCGGGCTCCGATACGACCTCGACGCACCCGTCCGTGCGGCCCCAGCTCTCCGTCCCGACCACGTGTCGTCCGTCCCTGGGCGTGGAGGAGGACACGTGATGCGGAAGGGGAGGATCGGACCGAACGTCCGTTTGCGTCCGACGGACCCTACCAACGGCCTCCGACATCCAAACATCGATGATGTGACCCGCGGTCATGTTCGGTGACGCGTACCATGGCGTTCATGCCGAGCACGGTCCTTCTCGCGGCGCCACGGGGCTACTGCGCCGGCGTCGACCGAGCCGTCGAGGCGGTCGAGCAGGCGCTGGCCAAGCACGGGCCGCCCGTGTACGTGCGCAAGCAGATCGTCCACAACCTGCACGTCGTCCGGGACCTGGAGTCGAAGGGGGCCGTCTTCGTCGAGGAGGAGACCGAGGTCCCCGAGGGGGCCGTCGTGGTGCTCTCGGCGCACGGCGTGGCGCCGGACGTCTACGCGAACGCGACAGCCCGCGCCCTGACCGTGCTCGACGCCACCTGCCCCCTCGTGACGAAGGTGCACCTCGAGGCGCGCAGGTTCGCCACCGAGGGCAGCACGATCGTGCTCATCGGGCACGCCGGTCACGAGGAGGTGGTCGGCACCACCGGCCAGGCGCCCGAGCGGACGATCCTGGTGCAGGACGTGGAGGAGGCCCGCACGGTCCGGATCCCGGACCCGGCCAACCTCTCGTACCTCACGCAGACGACGCTCTCGGTCGACGAGACGAACGAGATCATCGGGGTGCTCCGCGAGCGCTTCCCGACGATCCAGGGCCCGCCCCGCGAGGACATCTGCTACGCGACGCAGAACCGGCAGGATGCGGTGAAGGAGGTGGCGAGCCGCTCGGACCTCGTCCTCGTGATCGGCTCGGTCAACTCCTCGAACTCGAACCGCCTCGCCGAGGTCGCCCGCGAGCTCGGCACGCCCGCGTACCTCGTCGACGACGAGAGCGAGGTCGACCCCGCGTGGCTCGAGGACGCCCAGGTGATCGGCCTCACGAGCGGCGCCTCGGCGCCAGAGTGGCTCGTCGGCCGCATGCTCGCGTTCCTCGCCGAGCACGGCGCCACCGAGGTCGAGGAGGTCACGCTGGCCGAGGAGCGCCTGCGCTTCTCGAACGTCCGCCTGTAGCCCGGCTCAGCTCCAGGCCGAGAACTGATCGCGGTCCTCGTCCTCCGGCTCGAGGTGCGGGAGCGAGACGAGCGTCTTCGTCGCGAGCGCCCCGGGCAGCGCCAGGATGCGGTCCACGATCACGCGGGCGGCCTGCTCCCACGGGTATGGGATCTCGGCGATCACGTCCCACTCGCCCGCGACCATGGCGACCGCGGACACGTCCTCGAGGCCGGCGATCGCCTCGACGAGGCCCGTCGCCGCGCCCGGCTGGGCCCGGACGTGGACGAAGCACGCGTCGGCCTGCTGCTGCATCGGCACCGGGGTCCGCAGGCCCCCGCCCGCGAAGCCGAGCACGTCCCCAGGCACCACCGGGGCGGTCGCCGTGCGCTCGACGCCCTCGATGCGGTGGATCCGTCGCACGACGGTCTCGGCGATCGACAGCAGGTCGGGCCCGTGCGTCGCGGCCATGATGTCCCAGTCGCCGAGGACCGTCATCGCGGCCCGCACGCCGTGGGTCGCCCGGAGACTGACGAGGACGTCCTCGACGCGACCCGGGCGAACCTGCAGGTAGACGAAGGCGTCCACGGCGGCAGGCTAGGGCCGCCGGCGGGGGGGTGCAAGGACCCGGTTCATTCCGCGGGGACGGGCTGCTGCGCGAGGCAGAGCGCCGCGAGCTCCTGCTCGCCCTCCTCGGGCCCGACCGCGATGAGCCGATCGCCGGCGCGGAGCACGAAGCCGGCGCGCGGCCGGTAGATCCATCGGGCGCCGCGCTGGATCGCGAGGACGAACATCCCCGTCTCGGTCTCGACGCGGAGGTCGCGCAGGCTGTGGCCGTCGGCGGGGGTGCCCTCGTCCACCACCATCTCGGTGCTGGTCTCCTCGGTCTCCTCGAGAGCCATCTGCACGACCGGGTGGAGCGGCTCGCCGCGCTCGACGTACCACGTCATGTCGCGGGCGGCGTCGCAGATCGACTCGCTCGCGCTCGCGAGCCGGATCAGCCCTCGGAGCTCGTCCACGTTGCGGGCCTCGGGCGCCGCGCGCAGCACCCAGGACTCGAGCTCGTCCTGCAGGATGTCGGCGCGACCCTCGAGCGCGCCGACCTCGGCCGCGAGCGAGCGGTTGTTGAACAGGAGCGACGAGTAGGCCAGGCCGACGGCGGCCTCGGCGAGGTCCTTCAGCTCGACGAGGATGTCCACGGCGCGGTCGAGCTCGGACAGGGGCGGGGCGTCGCCCTCCATGACCTCGGGCAGCTCGGGGGCGCCGGCCAACCCGCGCACGAGGTTCACGCCCTCCTCGGGGCCGCGGACCAGGAGCACGTCGCCCTCGGACACGACGTCGTCGGGGCCGGGGTCGAATCGCCAGTCGATGCCGCTGCGGATCGCCATCACCCACATGCCGGTCTCTGTCGGCAGCGACAGGTCGCGCAGTGTCCGGCCGATCATCTGTGAGTCGGTCCGGACCTTGACCCGCGCGGTCATCTCGTCAGCGTGCCGCAGGTCCGGGCGGAGCTGGTCGGGGATCCCCAGGCGGGCCGCGACGACACGTGCGATGTCGGAGGCGGCGTCGCCGATCTGCTCGATCGCGTCGGCGATCCACAGGACGCCCGCCATGCCCTCGGCGTCCTCGGGGCTCCGGGCGGCGAGCATCGCGACCATCCGCAGGCGCCGGAGCGCCTCGCGCTGGCGCTCCTCCAGGCGCTCGACCTCGCGCGCGAGCTTGTCCTCGTTGAAGAAGACGGCCGCGTAGGCCAGGTCCACCATGAGCTCCGAGGCATCCTTCGCCTCCACGAGCAGCTCCTTGACGGTCTTCGGTTCTTCATCCATGGAAGGCCACCCCTGATAGTGACATAGCGCCCACGAAGGCGACGACGCCGACGAGGTCCATGACGCCGGTGTTCAGCGGGACGCTGTGGTTGTCCGGGTCCAGACCGAACCGCGTGGTCCCCACGGCGAGGTAGTACCCGAGCACGAGGATCACCGGCAGCAGGAACAGGCCGGCGAGCGCGGTGCCCCAGATCGTGACGAACGCCCCGGGGGTCGCGTGGTTCGTGAGCTCGGCGAGGCCGAACCCGACGGCGCCGATGAACGTGAAGATCGAGATCCCGAACACGAGCACGAGCGAGACGTCGACGACGGCGGGCGGCTCGGGCAGCCCTCGAGGGGTGATGACGCCGAGGCGCAGCTTCGACGACAGCCTCGAGGACAGGATCCCGCCGAGCGCGCCCGCCTGCGAGATGAGCGGCGGGATCAGGATCAGCAGGCCGGGGAGCTCGAAGAAGCGGTCGCGCTGCGACTCGAGCAGCGTCCCGGCCAGGACGTCGAGCACGGGTACGAGCACGAGCACCGCGAGCATCTCGAGCACCGTGCGACGGATCGCCGGCTCCTCGCGGAGGCCCGCGACGACGCCGACGACGGCGCCGAGCACGCACACCACGGCCAGCACGTCGCTCACGACCTCGGACCGCACGAGGAACGTGGCGAGGAACAGCGCGGGGAGCGTCACCATGTCACCGACCGCCGTGATGACCGGCGTTCCCACGGCGTCGAGGTCGTAGCCCCGGCGGAACGAGATCACCGCCAGGGCGATCGCGGCCACGAGGACGAGCAGCGACCCCAGCGTGCCGCCCACGACCGAGATCGTGATCAGGTCCGGCAGCGGGATCGACGGCTCGCCGAACACGAGCGCCGACAGGCGGGCCAGCAGGGCGACGTACAGCGACGACGCGAGCGTGAGCACGAGCCCGACGATCGCGTTCTGCCGCAGCGCGCCGCCCCGGCGCCACGAGACGTCGAACAGACCGGCGGCGATGCTCGTCCCGAGCCGCGCGCCGGTCGCCCCCGAGATCACGCCCCGCATCCCCACCGCCGCGGGGATCAGGATGAACAGGCCGGGCAGCTCCTCGAGCGTGCCGGTGATCGCGCCGAGCGTGAGGCCCGCCACGAACGACGCGAGCGTCGACAGGACGAGCGCGACCATCCCCTGGCGGAGCGTCCGGCGCTCGGCGCGCCAGTAGGCCCACACGTTCCGGGCGCGGCGGGGGATGACCGCCATCTCACCGCACCCCCACGAAGGGGGGACCCGGGACGCGACGCGTCGGGGTCCGATCGGAGCGGTCGGTACCGCGCGTGAGCGTCAGGCCGGCGAGGAGGCCGGCGGCGGTGCCGAGGGCAGGCGCGACCGGGCCCGGACCGAGCGCGACCGGGCCCTGGCCCAGCGTGCGGCGCTCGGCGCGCCAATGGGCCCATAGGGCGCGAGCGGGGCGAAGGAAGGCCATAACGGTTCGCTCATCGG
>DAIUEM010000131.1:0-6514 GCA_036845105.1 Actinomycetota bacterium
GGACGAGGATCTTCTTCACCTTCGCGCCCGTGCGGATCTCGCAGCCGAACGACTCGGCGCTGCGGCGGATCGAGTCGCTCACCGCTCCCATCCCACCCTGCTGGAGCCCCACCCGCCCGAGGTGGCCGTCGCCGACGTCGCCGATCGAGTGGTGGAGCATCACGTACGCGGTGCCCGGCTCGTCCGGACCGGCCCAGGTCCCGATCACCCCGTTCACCGCGAGCATGCCCTTGATCGCGTCCGACTCGAACCACTCGTTCAGCAGGTCGGTGACGCTCATCGAGAACAGCTTCGTGACGCTGCCGACCCCCCGGACGCCGAGCTTGCGCATCTTCCACGCCGTCTCGACCGTCGACAGGACGTCCCCCAGCGCCATCGAGCCGACCTTCGGAGGCACGCGGAGCAGCACCGGTCCGAGCACGTCCGCGACGCCCTTCAGCCACTCCTCCCACTTCGGGAGGATCTCCGCGTCCCTCTTCGAGAACTGCGCGATCGAGTCGTAGGACTTCGCCGCGTCGTCCGCGTAGACCTTGATCGAGCGCCCGTCGGGGAACGCCTGGTAGTAGGGCCCGAACGGCGTGACGTCGTAGCCGAACCGCTTCAGCTGAAGCTCGTTGATGATCGTCGGCGGCATGAGCGACATCACGTACGAGTAGGTCGTGACCTGGATCTCGGGATGGTCGGGGAAGGGCGCGCTCGTGTCGGCCGCGCCGCCGGTCTTGTTCCGGGCCTCGAGGACGACGGCTCGAGCGCCGGCCCTCGCGAAGTACGCCCCGGCCGTGAGCCCGTTGTGCCCGCCGCCGATGATGATCGCGTCGTAGACGTTCGCCATGGTCGGTCCTCCTTCGGGCAGACCTCGGGCGGCATCATCTCGCGCGTTTGAACGACGGGTCAAGCCGGGCGCCGCCGATGCGCCGGTTGACAACCCTGGTCGACGGGCTAGCATGCGTTGAACCCCGGTTCAACGCGGACCATCGGACCGAACGACGTTCAGCGCAAGGGGTACGGATGAGCGGCACGACCCCGAAGAGCAAGGATCGGCACCAGGAGATCCTCGACGCGGCCGCGAGGGTCATCACCGACCGGGGCCTCGCCGAGACCCGCATCTCGGACATCGCCGACGAGGCCGGCGTGTCGCCCGGGCTGATCCTCTACTACTTCGACTCGAAGGATCGTCTGCTCTCCGAGGCCCTCACGTACGCGAACGACCAGTTCTACCTCCGCATGTCGCGCGAGATCCGCCGGATCCCCTCGGCCCGGGACCAGCTGCGGCGACTCGTGGATCTGTCCGTGCCCGGCCTGCTCCCCGAGTACGGCCGGCTCGACGAGTGGGCGCTGTGGATCGAGGTCTGGGTGCGCGCGCTCCGCGACCCCGACATGGCCAAGGACCGCGAGTTCCTCGACCAGCGCTGGCGCGGTCAGATCGCAGACATCATCCGTGGCGGGCAGGCCTCGGGCGAGTTCGCGTCGGAGGAGACCGCCGAGGAGCTCGCGCTCCGGATCGCGTCGTTGATCGACGGACTCGCGATCCAGGTCATCATGGACGACTCGGAGGTCACGTCCGAGCACATGCGGCGAACCTGCCTCGAGGTCGCCGCGCGCGAGATCGGCTTCGAGCTCGAGCCCGTCGCGACCTGATCCCCCGCTCAGCCGGTCCCCTCGGCGAACGCCCGCAGGCCGGGCAGGTGCTCCTCGTAGTGGTCGATCGTCTCCCAGACGAACTCCTGCTCGGCGGCGGCGTCGACCTCGGGGAGCGCGGCCCACGCGGCGAGCATGCGCCCACGCGCTTCGCCGAGACCCCGCTCGACGTCCCCGAGCGTCATCCGCCCCGACTCCTCGAGCACCCGGGCGTTCTCCGCGTCCGTGGCCTTGTCGTCCTCTGGCGGCTCCACGTAGGTCCCCGCCCGCATCCCGACGAGCATCCCGGCGAGGTCGTCCCACCAGTGCGCGACGTGCCACAGCACGTCCTTCACCGTCCAGCCCTCGGCGTGGACGCCCGGCGTCTCCCTGCGGGCCGACTCGATCGCGTCCACGGCGGCGCGGAATGCCTCCCACGCCTGCCGCTCCCGAGCGCTCAGCGCGTCCTTGTCCATGTGCCTCCTCCTCACCCCGCGAGCGTGCGGACCCCCCGCTTCGCCAGCTGATCGGCGACGATGTTGCGCTGGATCTCGGAGGTCCCCTCCCAGATCCGGTCGACGCGGAGCTCGCGGTAGAAGCGCTCGGCCACGTTCTCGCGCATGTAGCCGCGTCCGCCGAAGACCTGCACGGCGCGGTCGGCGACGCGGTTCGCCATCTCGCTCGCGTAGAGCTTGGCCATCGAGCACTGCGCGTGTTGGACCTTCACGTCGACGCCTCGGTCGATGTTCTTGGCGAGCTCGTACGTCATCAGGCGCGCCGCCCACAGCTCGGTGAGCGAGTCCGCCAGCATGTGCGCGATCGCCTGGAATCCGATGATCGGCTCGTCGAACTGCACGCGATCCTTCGCGAACGCGGTCGCCTCCTCGATCAGGCGCTCGGCGGCGCCACAGCAGCGGGCCGCGATCATGAGCCGCTCGTACCGGAACCACGCGTAGGTGAAGTCGAGGCCGTCGCCCTCCTGCCCGACCTTGTTCGCGGCGGGCACGCGGACGTCGTCGAAGCGGACGATCGCGTGGCTGTCGGCGTACGTGTGCGAGTACGCGGGCTCGCGCACGAGCAGGACGCCGGGCGTGTCCTTGTCGACGAAGAACATGGCGTGCTCGCCCGCGTGCGGCCCGCCGTCGATCTTCGCCTGGAAGAAGAGGTAGTCCGCGGTGTTGTACGAGGTCACGTGCATCTTCGTCCCGTTCAGCACGTACCCGTCCCCGTCGCGCCGCGCGGTCGCCTCGATCGCGTCGACGTCCGAGCCGGCGCCGGCCTCCGTGATCGCGTAGCACTCCTGCCGCTCGCCGCGGATCGTCGGCACGATCCAGCGCTCGAGCTGCTCGGGCGAGACGACCCCCGGGGCCCAGGCCGGCGGGGTGTGGACGCACCAGCCGAGGGCGTTCGTCACGCGGCCGATCTGCTCGGACACCAGGACCTGCTGGAACATCGAGAACCCGCCCCCGCCGAGCTCCCTCGGCATGTTCATCGCGAACAGGCCGAGCTCGATCGCCCTGCGGTGGTGCAGGGCTCGGGCCTCGTCGGGGATCCGGCCGCCGTGCTCCTCAGCGTGCGACTCCCAGGGGATCAGGTCCTCCTCGACGAACCGCCGAGCGGTCTCCTGGATCCGGCGATCCTCCTCGCTCATCGGGTACGTGCTCATCCGCCCACCTCCCGCGGGAGCATACGCCGGACCTGAACGGCGGTTCAGGCTCAGCCGAGCCCGAGCATCAGCAGGCCGCCGATCACGAGCGCGATGCCGGCGTACTGCGTCGGTCCGGGACGCTCGCCGAACAGCGCGACACCCCCGACGATCGGGAAGAGGACGAACGTCGCCGAGGCGGCGGTGACGATCGAGATGAGGCCGACCTCCGCGCCGAACGAGTACATCGCAACGCCGGCGATGTCGGCGACGCCGGCGGCGGCGGCCACGCCGAGACCCATCCCGGCGGCTCCGCGCAGGCGAGGACGCCGCACCGCGGCGATCACCAGCAGCGTGAGGACCGAGAACGTCCGTCCCAGCGTCGTCGCCGGCAGCCACCCCACCACCTGCGCCTGGCGCCCGAGCGTGAACGTCGCGAGCCCGAACAGCAGCATCGACACGATGCCCACCGGCACCCCCGGGCCGGAGAAGCGCTCGCCGCTCGCGGCCCGCAGGTCGGTCGACGCCACCACGACCCCGAGCAGCGTGACGATCGCACCGACGAGCACGAGCCCCGCGAGCGTCTCGTCCAGCAGGACCACGGCGAGCACGACCGGCGGCACCGCGTAGGCGGCCACGATGGGCGAGACGATCGCGACCGGCCCGAGCTCGAGCGCCCGGTAGTGGGCCAGGTACGCGAGGCCGACGATCGCGCCGTTCGACGCGAGCACGAGCACGTTCCCGGAGTCCCCCGTCCATGCAGGGCGCACCGCGAGCGCCAGGACGCCGATCGCCACGAGGCTCGTGACCTGCGCGACGACGGTCGCGGCCATGCTGCCGATCTTGCGACCGCTCACGGCGGCGCCGAGGTCGGCCAGCCCCCACCCGAGCGCCGCGCCGAGACCGTAGATCACGCCGGCGGCCGGGCCTCGGCGAGCGCGTCGACCGCGACGGCCCCACGCTCCGAGACGAGCAGCGGGTTCGCCTCGAGCGACGTCAGCCGGTCCCGCAGGTCGTGGGCGGCCCGCGCGACGCCCTCGACGGCTTTCGCGAGCGCACGCAGGTCGTGCTCGTCGGGGTCGAGACCGCAGCGCGCTGCCTGCGCCCGCACGTACGCGAGCGCCTGCCTGGGCGCGAGCGGCGCGGCCACGAACGTCGCGTCCCCGGCCTCGGCGAGCGCGCCGCCCGGACGCATCGTGACGCAGGCGCCGAACCGCTCGTCGACGACGGCGCCGACGAGCACCTCGCGGCCGTGCGCCATCCGCTGCACGAGGACGTGAGGGGACCTGGCGCCGGCTCGCCTGCCCGCCTGGAGGACCTCGGCGGCGGCGACCTCGACGTCGGTCGGGTTGCCGAGGCCGAGCCGGACCCCGCCGAGCTTCGCCTTGTGGGGGATCTCGGCGGCGAGCGCCTTCACCGCGACGGGGAAGCCGAGCCGGCGGGCGGCCGCGGCGGCCGCCTCGGGCGTGGCGACCGTGGCCTCGCTCGGACGGCGGATCCCGTAGAGCTCGAGGAGCCTCGCGCCCCTGGCCTCGTCGAGCGGGCCCGCGAGCCCGCGCAAGAGCCGGCGCGCCGCCGGGCGGTTCGGGTGCGGCGCGAGCTCGGGGATCGAGCGCTCGCGCGCGGTCTGGAGCTGGACGAGCGCCTGGATCGCGCCGGTCGCCGCCCGGTGCCCCTGGAGGAACGGAAGCTTCTCCGAGCGGGTCCAGGCCTTCGCCCGGGCGATGTACGCGAGCGGGCTCATCGAGACCGAGGCGAACGCGACGCGGGTCTCGCGCTGGAGTGCGCGGACGCGGGCGAGCAGGTGCTCGGCCCACACGACCTCGTTCTCGAGCCGCGGCGGGAACGCGTCGAACGCGACGAACCCCACACCAGGGTCGTTCGCGAGCGCCTCGAGCGCGCCCTCGAACATGTCGACCTCGACCGCCGCCTGACCGGTGACGTCGAGAGGGTTGTTCTGCGAGGCGAAGTGCGGCAGGACCGACCGCAGACGAGCCCTCGTCGACGGGGCGAGCTCGGGAAGCTCGAGCCCGCGGGCGCCCGCCGCCTCGGCGAACAGCGTGCAGGCCCCGCCGGACTGGAGCGCCGCGGCCACGCCCGTGGAGCGCAGGCGGCGGTGGTGCGAGAGCAGGACTGCGGCCTCGAACATCGTGACCGGGTCCTCGACGAGGATCGCGCCGTGCCCGCGGAGCCACGCGTCCCGGAGCGAGGTGTTGCCCGCGAGCGCCCCGGTGTGCGCGACGATCGAGCGGCGGGCGGCCTCGCTGCGCCCCTCGGGGGCGCACACGAGGATCGGCTTCCGGGCCTTCCGCAGCGCGTCGAGCCCGCGCTCGATCCCCTCCACGTCGCGCATCGTCTCGACGTACGTCGTCACGAGCTTCGTGTGCGGGTCTTCGGCGGCCCACGCGAACATGTCGCCCAGCCCGATCACCGCCTCGTTCCCGACGCCGAGGATGATCCGGAGCCCGACGCCGCGGTCCGAGGCCATCTGGTTCATCGTCCACGCGACGGTCCCCGACTGGCTGATCACGCTGATACCGCCGGCGACCGGCTCGGGCGGCGGGGTCGTCCCGTACGGCGCGACCTTCTCGACGTAGTTGACGTACCCCTCGACGTTCGGGCCGAGCACGGGGAGCCGGTGCTGGCGCGCCTTGCGGCGCAGCTCGTCCTGGAGCGCTCGGCCCTCGTCGCCGGCCTCGGCGAACCCCGACGAGACGACCATGGCGCCGCGAACGCCGGCCGCGGCGACGTCGTCGAGCATCCCGACCACGACACGCGCGGGCACGACGAAGATCAACAGGTCGACGCCCCTCGGCAGGTCGAGCACGGAGGACAGGCACGGCCGCCCCCAGACCTCGTCGTACTTCGGGTTCACGGGGTACAGGTCGCCGGTGAAACCCACGTGGCGGAGCGAGCGCTCGATCTCGGGCGCCCACGAGTCCGGCGACTCCGACGCGCCGACGATCGCGATCGAGCGAGGCGCGACGACCGGTCGCAGGTCGAACGGTCTCACGCCGGGTCGTCGCGGCGCTGCGCGTCGCGCCACGCGATCGCGGCCTTCAGCCCCTGCTCCTCCGTGATCCGGCGGAACTCGGCGCGGGCCGGCAGGTTCGCCGTCTCGATCATGGTGTCGATCTCGGTGTTCGCCTCGAGCGCCGCGCGGAACCCGGCGACGTCCCACACCTGGTTGACCGAGCGCTTCGTCATCTGCACGACGTACGGCTCGTTGCGCGCGATCTCGCGTGCGAGCTC
>DAIUEM010000132.1:0-6471 GCA_036845105.1 Actinomycetota bacterium
GCCGCTCTCGGCCGGCTCCGCTGGCTCGTGCTCGCGACCCCGGAGCTGCCGCGGCCGCGGTGGCTCGAGATCGCGCTCCAGGCCGAGGCCGCCGACCGGGCCGCCCGCACGGCCGACACCGAGCCTGGGGTCACCGCCGATCCCGAGGTCGAAGCCGCCGCCGATCCCGAGGTCGAAACCGCCGCCGATCCCCAGGTCGAAGCCGCCGCCGATCCCCAGGGCGGCGCCGACACAGGGCCGCAGGCCGAGGCTCACGAGACCGTGGAGCCGGCGGAGGGGTAGCATCGGGCACCCGCCCCCAAGGAGGAGACGATGCGGTCCCGTCGCACCCTGTACGTCGTCGCCGGCACGCTCGTCGGTCTCGTCGCCCTCGTCGCGGTCCTCGCGATCCCGTCCGACGAGCGCGAGATCCGGCGGCCGCGCGCCGGCGTCCCGGTCGAGACCGAGATCGAGGAGGCCGAGGAGCAGGCCGAGAAGGTCGAGGAGCACCGCGAGGCCGTCGCCGAGGCGCTCGCCGCCGGGACCCTCGGCAAGACGGGGCGGATCCGGCACCTCCGTGCGCGCGCGTGGGCGGGCGAGCGGCTCGCGCACCCGAGCGCCGACGATTGGGAGCCCGCGATCGCGACCGACCCGGACGAGCCCTGGGTGTACGTCGCGATCACGCGGTTCGGCTACCCGCCCTGTTCGAAGGGCAACTGCCCGGACCCCTCGATCGTCATCCGGGCCTCGTCCGACGGCGGGAAGACCTGGGGCGACGACGTGTATGTGTGTGAGTGCGTCCGCGTGCACTCGCAGTTCGACCCGATCCTCGAGGTCGTCCCCGCCACCGGCGAGCTCTACGCGGTCTGGATGAACGACTGGAACATCGTGTTCGCGCGCTCGTCGGACCACGGCGCCACGTGGTCCGAGCCCGTTCCGGTGTACGGGAAGGTCGCGTGGGGCGACAAGCCGGCGATGGCGGCCTCGGCCGACGGGCAGGACGTCTACGTGTCGTTCAACGGGCCGACGGGCGGCGACGTCCACATGGCGGTCTCGCACGACGCCGGCACGTCGTGGGAGCAGGTACGCGTGACCGACGGCAACCGCTACTACTTCGCGTACTCGGGCTTCGTCGCGCCGGACGGACGGGTGACGTTCGCCGAGATGAGCGAGACGTACACGGGCCCGGGCGGGGCGTCCGAGGGCCCGGTCCTCGCCCACGCGATCACCTCCGACGACGGGGGCGCCACGTGGACCGACGTCGTCGTCGACCAGGTCGAGCTCGGGGTGCCGTGCACGTCCGAGTGGTGCTACGCGGACTTCTACGACGGACACACGGCCATCGCGGGCGACGCCGACGGCGACCTCGTGATCCTGTACGACGGCGCGAAGGCGGTCGAGGGCCCTCGGCGGGTCTGGGCGAGGTCGTCGACCGACGGCGGGCTCACGTGGAGCGGCCGCGTCGCGCTCAGCCCGAAGGGCGCGAACGCCGGCTTCCCGGCCGCCGTGGGACTCGGCGACGGGCGGGTCCGCGCGTGGTTCATGGACCAGCGCACCGGACGGTGGAACGTCTGGTACCGCGCGAGCCAAGACCTCGGCCAGAGCTGGACGACGCCCGTCCGGATCTCGGATGCGACATCCGGCACCGCGTACAAGGACGCCGACGGCTTCGCCGAGGCGTACGGCGACTACGGCGAGATCGGGGTCACGAGCGGGGGACTGACCGTGGCCGTGTGGGGCGAGTCGATCAGCTACCGCGGTCCGGGCGGCGTCTGGTTCAACCGGCAGCGGTGACGCCGCGCGCGTCGCGATGCCGATCGGGCTCACATCGTGCGAGCCGAAGGCTCCGTGAGCCTCAGCGATCGACGTCGCCGACGACGAAGAAGATCGAGCCGAGGATCGAGATCAGGTCCGGGATCAACGTGCCGGGCAGGATCGCCGCGAGCACGGACACGTTCGAGAACGACGCGGTGCGCATCTTCAAGCGGTAGGGCTGCTTCTTCCCGTCGCCGACGACGTAGTAGCCCATGAGCCCGAGCGGGTTCTCGGTGCGCACGTATGTCTCACCCTCGAGCGAGAGCTTCTTCGGGAGCTTGGCCGCGCGGTACTCGCCGGCCGGCATCTTCTCCAGACACTGCTCGATGATCTTGCACGACTCGTGCATCCGCTGGAGCAGCACCCACAGCCGATCGTACGAGTCCCCGTTCCGTCCAACAGGGACCTGGAACTCGACCTCGGCGTACTTCTCGTAGGGCTCGTCCTTGCGCGGGTCCATCGGCACGCCGGTGGCGTGCAGCGTGGGGCCAGACACGCCGTACGCGATCGCCGTCTCGGGCGAGATCACGCCGACCCCGCGCGTCCGCGCGTGGATGATCTCGTTCCCCATGATCAGGTTGTCGAAGTCCCGCAGGCGCGTGCGGACCTGCTTGAGCACCTTGCCGGCCTGCTTCGTGAACCCACGGGGGAGGTCGTCCTTCAGCCCGCCGACGCGCGCATAGGAGTGGTGCATCCGCGCGCCCGTGGCGGTCTCCATCAGGTTCTGGATCAACTCCCGCTCGATGAACGCGTAGAAGACCGGCGTCATCGCGCCGAGCTCGAGCGGGTACGATCCGAAGAACATCAGGTGGTTCAGGATCCGGTTCCACTCGGCCATCATCGTGCGGATCCACTGGGCGCGTTCCGGAACCTCGATGCCGGTGAGGCGCTCGACGGCGATCGTCCACCCGAGCTCGTTGTTGAAGGCCGACAGCCAGTCGTGGCGGTTCATGAGCACGAGGACCTGGCGCGCGTCGCGCTGCTCGGCGAGCTTCTCGGCCGCGCGGTGCATGTAGCCGATCACGGGCTCGGCGCGCCTGATGACCTCGCCGTCGAGCTCGAGCACGATCCGGAGCACCCCGTGCGTCGAGGGGTGCTGGGGCCCGATGTTGAGGATCATCTCCTCGGTCCGGATCGCGCCCGGTGTCGCGATCTCGACGTCGATCCCTCCGCCGCGCACCATCCAGTGCTCGGCTGCCGAGGAGAAGACGGCGCGCTCCTGCGTGTCCATCGGGGACACATCCTGCCACGGATGCTCGTTCCTGCCCACGTCGCCTGCGCGGGCGTGGCTCGACCGGCGGGGTACCCTGGCCCGCATGAGCGCCTCCGAGCCCCGGCGGCGGGTCCCGTCGGTCGACGCGCTGCTCCGCGGCGAGCCGGGCAAGCGCGCGGCGCGCTCGCTCGGCCGCCCGGTGGTGAAGTTCGCCCTTCAGCACACGCTCGAGGACGTGCGGGCGGCCGCCGCGAAGGGTGTCGAGCCTCCCGACGACGACGAGATCCTCGCGCGGGCGCTCGCGCTCGCGTCCGACGCCGCCACCGGGCTCACGCCGGTCATCAACGCGACCGGTGTCGTGCTCCACACCGGCCTCGGCCGGGCGCCCCTCCCCGAGGATGCCGCCCTGGCCGCGGCGCGGGCCGCGGTCGGCTACAGCGACCTGGAGGTCGAGCGCGAGACGGGCCGCCGAGGGCGCCGGACCGCCCGCGCCGAGCTCCTCCTGCGGTCCCTCACGGGGACCGGGTCGGCGCTCGTCGTGAACAACGGCGCCGGCGGCGTGCTCCTCTGCCTCGCGGCGCTCGCGAAGGGCAAGCAGGTGCTCGTCTCGCGCGGAGAGCTGATCGAGATCGGCGGCGAGTTCCGGATCCCCGACATCATGGCGGCCTCCGGCGCGAAGCTCGTCGAGGTCGGTACGACGAACCGCACCCGCGCGAAGGACTTCCGCGCCGCGCTCACCGAGCGCACGGCGATGATCCTCAAGGTCCACCCGAGCAACTACCGGGTCGTCGGCTTCACGGCCGAGCCCGCCGTCGCCGACCTCGCCGCCATCGCACGCGGCGCCGGGGTGCCTCTGCTGTACGACCTCGGGTCCGGCCTCCTCGAGCGCAGGCCCGGCGTGCCGGCCGAGGAGCCCTCGGTCGCCGAGGCGCTCGGGCAGGGCGCCGACCTGGTCGTGTTCTCGGGCGACAAGCTCCTCGGCGGCCCGCAGGCCGGGATCGTCCTCGGGCGCGACGACCTGGTGGAGCGCCTGCGCCGGCACCCGATGGCGCGGGCGCTGCGCATGGACGCGATGCGGGTCGCGGCGCTCGAGACCGTGCTGGGCGCGTACGCGCGGGGCGGTGGAGCCGACCTGCCGGTCTGGCGGATGCTCCGCGAGCCGGCCGAGGAGGTCCGTCGACGCGCGGCGCGGCTGGCCGAGGCGCTCGACGGCGAGCTCGAGGGGGCGCGCGTCGCGGCCTGCGCCTCGACGGTTGGCGGCGGGTCGCTCCCCGGCTTCGAGATCCCGTCGTGGGGCGTCGAGGTGCGGGTGCCCGATCCGCCGGCGATGGCCGCTCGCCTGCGCACGGGACGCCCGTCGGTGTTCTGTCGCGTCGCCGAGACGAGCGTGCTGCTCGACCTGCGCACCGTGCCGGAGGATCGGATCGCCCACCTGGCGCGCGCCGTCCAGTACGCCCTCGAGGGCGACGACGTCGAGGATGACTGACGCCGCGAACGGCGGCGCCGAGGCGCCGCCGCACGTCGTCGCGACCGCCGGGCACGTCGACCATGGCAAGTCGAGCCTGATCGTCCGACTCACCGGCATCGACCCGGACCGCCTGGCCGAAGAGAAGCGTCGCGGGCTCACGATCGACCTCGGGTTCGCGTGGTGCACGCTCCCGTCGGGCCGAGAGATCGGCTTCGTGGACGTCCCGGGACACGAGCGGTTCGTCCGGAACATGCTCGCCGGCGTCGGCCCGGTGCGCCTGGTGCTGTTCGTCGTGGCGGCGGACGAGGGCTGGAAGCCGCAGTCCGAGGAGCATCTCGCGATCGTCGACGTGCTCGGGGCGGACGGCGCCGTCGTCGCGCTGACGAAGCGCGACCTCGTGGGCGAGGGGGCGCTCGAGCTCGTCCGGGCAGACGTCCGCGAGCGCCTGCGCCACACGGCGCTCGACGACGCCCCGATCGTCCCGTGCTCGGCCGCCACGGGCGAGGGCGTCCCCGAGCTCGCGAGCGCGCTCGACGCGATGGTGGCGTCGGCGCCGACACCGCCGCAGGACGTCCGCCCCCGACAGTTCGTCGACCGCATCTTCACGATCAAAGGCGCCGGCACGGTCGTCACGGGCACGCTGACGGGCGGACGACTCGCCGTGGGCGACGAGATCGAGCTGTATCCGAGCGGTCGACGAGCGAGGATCCGCTCGCTCCAGACCCACAAGCGCTCGATCCAGGTTGCGCGCCCGGTCTCGCGCGTCGCCGCGAACCTCGTCGGCACCGGGCGCGAGACGCTCGCGCGCGGCGACGTCCTGGCACCGCCGGACCTCTGGCGGCCGACGGACACGATCGAGGCGCGCCTGCGACCGGTCCGCGGGCTGGGTCGTCCGCTCACCGCGCGCGGCGCGTTCAAGCTCTACGCCGGGTCCGCCGAGCGGGACGCGCGCGTCCGCCTCCACGGCGTCCGCGACGTGCCGCCCGCGGGCGCGTTCGCGCGGATCAGGCTCTCGGCACCGCTCGTGCTCGACGTCGGGGACCGCTTCGTGCTCCGCGAGGCCGGGCGCCGGGAGACCGTGGCCGGCGGGGTCGTCCTCGACATCGACCCGGCGCCACGGGCGGGCCGGGACGTCGAGACGCGGCTGCGCGCCCGCGAGGTGGCCGCTCGCGCCGACCTGCCTGCGCTCGTCGTCGGAGAGCGAGCGGCGGTGCGGGACGCCGACCTGCGTCAGCTCACCGGCGGAACGCCCGCTGGCGACCCCGGCGTGGCCCGTTGCGGGGCGTGGTGGATCGCCGCGCCCCTGCTCGAGGCCGTCGCCGGACCGGTGCTGACGGATCTCGAGCGCTTCCACGCCGAGCATCCCCTGGCCCCCGGACGGGAGGCCGCGGCGGTGCGCCGGACCGCCGTCGAGGCGGCGCGCGTGGGCGGCGGACCGGCCGACCCCGACCTCGCAGACGCCGTCGTCGCGACGCTCGTGGAGCGCGGGGAGATCGTCCGCGAGGGCTCGACACTCCGGCTCCCCTCGCACGCGCCCTCGCTCGCCGGGCACGAGGACGAGATCCGACGACTCGTCGAGGCCGTGGCGACGGGCGAGCCGACGCCGCCTACCGTCCGCGAGCTGCTCGCCGGCGGCGTCCGTCGCGAGGTCGTGGACGCCTCCGTGCGCGCGGGGATGCTCGTGGCGGTCTCGCCCGACATCGTCCTCACGCCGGCGCTCGTCGAGCGGGCGCTGGCCGACATCCGGGCGGCCGGCTCGGACGGCCTGACGGTGAGCGCGCTCCGCGAGCGCCTCGGCACGTCGCGGAAGTACGCGGTGCCGCTGCTCGAGCACCTGGACGAACGCCGTCTCACCCGGCGCGTCGGCGACGTGCGGGTGGCGCGGGAGCCCGAGGCCTAGTCGATCGCGACGAGCACCGCCACCTCGACGCTGGCGCCGAGCGGGAGCTCGGCCACGCCGACCGCAGCCCTCGCGTGCCTGCCGGCATCGCCGAAG
>DAIUEM010000133.1:0-6435 GCA_036845105.1 Actinomycetota bacterium
AGCATCGCGTGCTTGCCCTTGTTCTCCGAGCCGCCGCCCTTCGCGTCCACCTGGATCCGGACCTGATCGCCGGGGACGATCCGCGTGTGGACGAACGCCGGCGTGTTGTCGCCGGTGTTCTTGCGCTCGAAGAGCGGGTCGTCGACGATCGACTTGCGCAGGTACGCGTCGGTGTACCCCGTGCGGACGCCCTCGTCGATCGCGTCGGCGAGGTCGGCGCCGGTGATGTGGACGTCCTGCCCGACGTCGATGAACACGACGGTCGAGCCGGTGTCCTGGCAGTACGGGTACTCGCCCTCGGCGGCGAGCTCGGCGTTGCGGAGCACGAGGTCCAGGATCTGACGGCCGAGCGGGGACTCCTCGTCCTTGCGGGCTCGCGTCACGGCCGCGACCAGGTCCTCGGGCACCTTGTAGTTGATCTCGATGCAGAGCTCCCGGACGGTCCGGGTGATCTCCGCCGCGTCGATCTCACGCAGGTCGCCCATCACACGCCATCCTCTCAACGGCTTCGCGGCCATCGTAGGCACGCTGCTTGGACGGCCACCGCGGCCGTGCGACACTGCCCAACGTGCCCGAACGTCCCGAGATCTTGTCCACGGCGCGCCCGACCCCGATCCGCCTGTGGGGGTTCCTCTTCCTGGTCGCGGGCGCCGTCGTGGCGGGGCTCGGCGCGGTGCTCGACTGGGCGACGCTCGGCTTCCCCGGGGACGAGCAGGGCACCCTGGACGTGGCCGTGAAGGGCGTCGACGTGTGGGAGGGCAAGGTCGTCCTCGCCTCGTCCGCCCTGGCGCTCCTCGGGATGCTCGCGATGCGCCTGGTCGAGGGGACGGAGACCCGTCGGGTGCTCGCGTTCGGCATCGCGACCCTCGGCGCCCTGGTGATCGCGCTCGCGCTGTCGGTCGCGATGCGGGCCGACGCCCGGTTCGGTGGGTCCGAGGGCCTCGACGAGATGGCCGCCGGGCTGGCCGAACAGCTCGGCGAGGATCCCGCCTCGATCCGGGCCGAGCTCGAGGAGCAGGTCGGCGATCAGCTGCGCGTGGACGTCGGCGTCGGCGTGCCGGTGACCGTGGCCGGCGGGGTGCTGATCGACGTCGGCGGCGCGCTCGGGCTGCTCTGGGTCAGGCAGCGGACGGCGGCTGCGGCGCCCGGTGAGACCGCGGCGGCCGATCCCTCGACGGCGCCCTGACGGTCAGACCTCCGCGAGGTCCTCGCACTTCGCCCGGATGCCCTCGGCGGCGACCCTCAGCGCCGCGAGCTCGCCGTCGTTCAGGTCGAGCTCGACGATCTCCGCCACACCGCGCCGGGACAGCCGCGCCGGGACCCCGACGTAGACCCCGTCGATCCCGTACTGGCCGGTCGTCCACGCGCACACCGGCAGCACCTCGTCCGAGTCGGTCGCGATCGCCTCGACCATCCTGGCGACCGAGGCGGAGGGCGCGTAGTACGCGCTTCCCTTCTTCAGCAGGGCGACGATCTCGGCGCCGGCGTCGCGCGTGCGCGAGTACAGGCGCTCGAGCGTCTCGTCGTCCACGAGCTCGGTGAGCGGCTTGCCCCCGACCGTCGCCTGCCGCGGGAGCGGGACCATCGCCTCCCCGTGCGACCCGAGCGTCATCGCCTCGACCTCGAGCGGCGACACGCCGAGGTCCTCGGCGATGAAGTAGCGCAGCCGCGCCGAGTCCAGCACCCCGGCCATCCCGATCACCCGCTCCCTCGGGAACCCCGAGACCTGCGCGGCCAGGTAGGTCATCTCGTCCAGCGGGTTCGTGACGACGATGATGATCGCGTCGGGCGAGGACGGGGCGACCTGCTCGACCACGCTCCGCACGATCCCGGCGTTCCTGCCGAGCAGGTCCATCCGGCTCATCCCCGGCTGGCGCGGGAACCCGGCGGTGATCACGACGACGTCGGAGCCCGCGGTGTCCGCGTAGTCGTTCGTGCCGATCACGGCCGGCTCGAACCCCACGACCGGGCTCGACTCCTTCATGTCGAGCGCCAGACCCTGCGGCAACCCCTCGACGATGTCGATCAGGACCACCTCGCCGAGGCCACGCTCCACCAGTCGCATCGCGGCGGTCTGGCCCACGAAACCGCTCCCGATGATCGTGATCCGCATCTCGAAGGCTCCTTCGGTCGGCGAGCCCCCGCATCCTATCCATCCGGCACCGGGGCGGTCCCTGACAGCCTTCCGCGGTAGGCTCATCGGGTTCACCCCGACCGGGGGCCCGGCCCGGCCGAACGAGGCGGGAGGTGACGTGACCGAGAAGGGACTGCGCGAGGTCGTCGCGGCGGCGACGAGCATCTCGGACATCGACGGCTCCCACGGGCGCCTGTGGTACGTGGGCTACGAGATCGAGGACCTGGCGCGCAACGCGACGTTCGAGGAGACCGTCTACCTCCTGCACCACCTCCACCTACCGGATCGCGCGGAGCTCGACGAGCTCACGGACTTCATGGTCGAGGAGCGCGAGGTCTCCCGGTTCCTCCGGAACCTGATGCCGACCCTCGCGCAGCAGACCTCGCCGATGTCCATGCTCCGGACCAGCGTGTCGGCCGCCTCGGCCTACGACCCGGACGGCTGGGACAACTCGGCCGAGGCGAACGAGCGCAAGGCCCTCCGGCTGATCTCGAAGACGCCCACGCTGCTCGCGATGTACCACCGGATGCGCACGGGACTCGAGGTCGTGCCCCCGAACCCGAAGCTGCCGCACGCCGCCAACTTCCTCACGATGCTCCTCGGCGAGGAGCCGTCGCAGGAGGACGCCGACGTGCTCGACACGACGTTCACGCTCTACGCCGACCACACGATGAACGCCTCCACGTTCACCGCACGGATCATCGCGTCCACGCTCGCCGACATGTTCTCGGCGATCACCGGCGCGATCGCCTGCCTGAAGGGACCGCTGCACGGCGGCGCGAACGAGGAGGCCATGAAGATGCTCGAGGAGGTGGGCACCCCCCAGCGCGCCGAGGCCTACGTCGCCGACCGCCTGGCGCGCAAGCAGAAGATCATGGGGTTCGGCCACGCCGTCTACAAGACGATGGACCCCCGCGCGGCCGTGCTGAAACGCCTGTCCCGCGAGGTCGGTGAGCGGCACGGCGACCTGCGGTGGTTCCTGATCTCGGAGGAGATCGAGCGCACGGTGGCCGAGCAGAAGGGCCTGCACCCCAACGTGGACTTCTACGCCGCGAGCGTCTACCACACGCTCGGCATCCCGACCGACCTGATGACGCCGATCTTCGCGATCGCGCGCATGACGGGGTGGACGGCCCACGTCCGCGAGCAGTACGCGGACAACCGCGTGATCCGGCCGGACTCCGAGTACGTCGGCCCCCGGCACCAGCGCTACGTGCCGGTCGACGAGCGGACCTAGCTCACGGCCCGGAGGGCGCGGCCGGGGTCGGCGGCATCGGTGGCGGCGGTGGGGCGATCGCCGGCTGGCCACCCGAGGACGCCACGTCCCACGCCGCGTTGAGGTGGTACTGGATGTAGGTGCCGTTCACCACACCGGCCACGAACATCACGACCAGCACGATCGCCGGCTCGATCTGCTGCCGGATCCCCAGACGGTCCTCCATGGCCCGGACGTGGTTCGCGGTGTTCCAGATCGCGATGAACGGCGGCACGATGATCAGCGCCCCTGGGAACATCGCGAGCAGCGAGCGCGTGGGGTCGATCGTGTCGTCGTGCTCGACCATCCGGATCTCGTCGTTGATCTTGTAGTACCAGTAGAGGAAGTAGATCCCGAGCGTGATGATGCTCAGCCCGAGCACGCCGAGCGGATCGCGCTTCAGGTACGGGCGGCCCTCGATCGTGACGGTCTCGGCCATCGTGTCCTCCCCCCCAGTACGACCCTCAGGAGTCTAGTCGGGCAGGGTGGCCGGGCGTGGGAGGAGACCGGCGCCCTCGACCACGGCGCGGACGCCCTCCTCGTGCCCCATGCCCATGACGTGGACCCCCGCGATGCCGGCGAGGGACCGAAGGCGGCCCACGACCTCGACGCACTGCGCGACGCCGACGGCCGCGGCCTCCGGCCCCGCCTCCTCGAGCGCGCCGATCAGGTCGTCGGGGACCGTGACGCCCGGGACCTTCTCGTTCAGGAACCTCGCCTGCTTCGCGCTCGAGAGCGGCGCAACGCCGGCGATGAGCGCCGCGCGCTCGACGATCCCGCGTGACCGAGCGATCCCCACCCACGCGGCCAGCGCCTCGACGTCGTAGACGATCTGGGTCATCACGAACGCGGCCCCGGCGTCGAGCTTGGCCTCGAGGCGGCCGGGGTCGTACGCCTCCGCGAGGGGGACGTCGGCGACGCCGATGAAGTAGCGCGGCGGGTCGGCGATCTCGGCGCCCGAGGGCAGCCGACCGGTGTCGCGGAGCCCGGCCGCGAGCCGTACGAGGTCCTCCACCGTGAGGTCGTTCACCGTGACGGCGTCGGGCTGGTCGCCGACGCGCGCCGGGTCCCCCGTCAGGCAGAACAAGTTCCGGGCGCCGAGCGCCCAACCCCCGAGCAGGTCCGCGGTCAGGCCGAGCCGGTTCCGGTCCCGGCAGGTGATCTGCATCGTCGGCTCGAGCCCGGCCGCGGCCACGAGCGCGGCGCCGGCCACCGGCGACATGTGCGCGGCGGCGCGCGGGTTGTCGGTGATGTTCGCGGCGTCCGCGTAGCCGACGAGCTCGCGCGCCTGCGCTCGGACGAGGTCGCCGTTCGCCGAGCGCGGTGGGACGACCTCGGCCGTGACGCAGAAGGTCCCGGAGCGGACGAGCCGCTCCAGCCGGCTCCCGGCCGTCACCGCTCGGCGGCCTGCCGCTCGGCCGCGGTGACGGTGTTGACGAGGAGCATCGCCACGGTCATCGGGCCGACGCCGCCGGGGACCGGCGTGATCGCACCCGCGACCTCCTTCACGCTCTCGAAGTGCACGTCCCCGACGAGCCCGCCGCCGGGGGCGCGGTTCGTCCCGACATCGATCACGGTCGCGCCCGGCTTCACCATGTCCGCCGTGATCATCTCCGTCTTGCCGGCGGCGGCGATCACGATGTCGGCCCGAGAGGTGTGGCTGGCGATGTCGCGTGTCCTCGTGTGGCAGATCGTCACCGTGGCGTTCGCGCGGTCGTGCCGCTGCGCGAGCATGATCGCGAGGGGCATCCCCACCAGGTCGCCTCGGCCGACGACGCACACGTCGGCCCCTTCGATCGGGACCTCGGACCGCACGAGGAGCTCGACGATCCCGAACGGCGTAGCCGGCAGGAACACCGGGTGGCCGCGCGACATGAACCCGACGTTCGTGGGGTTCAGCCCGTCGACGTCCTTCGCCTGATCGACCGCCTGCTGCACGGCGAACTCGGAGACCTGGTCCGGCACCGGGAGCTGCACGATGATCCCGCTGATCCGCGGATCCTTGTTCAGGCGGTCGATCTCGGCCAGGACCTCGGCCTCGGGAACGTCGGCCGGCAGGTCCACGCGCTCGGACAGGATGCCCGCCTCCGCGCACGCCTTCTGCTTCATCCCGACGTAGATCGCGGACGCGGGGTGGTCGCCGACGAGGATCGCCGCGAGGCCTGGCTGCGCCCCGCTCTCGGCGAGCGCCTTCGCACGCGCGGCGACCTCGGCGCGGACCTGCGCGGCGATCGCCTTGCCGTCGATGATCCTCGCCGTCATGGCAGGAATCCTATCCCCCGCGCGGGATGCCGAGGTCGACCGCAGGTCAGTGCCGGAAGTGCCGCCGCCCGGTCACGACGACGGCCATCCCCCGCGACTCGGCGACCGACAGGACGTCGTCGTCGCGGATCGAGCCGCCGGGATGGATGACGGCCGTGACCCCGGCGTCGGCCGCGACCTCGACCGCGTCGGGGAACGGGAAGAACGCGTCGCTCGCCATCACGGCGCCCTTCGCGCGATCACCGGCCTTGCGGACGGCCAGGAACGACGAGTCCACCCGCGACATCTGCCCAGCGCCGACGCCGACGGTCGCCCGGTCCCGCGCGAACACGATGGCGTTGGACTTCACCCGCATCGCGACGGTCCAGGCGAACAGGAGGTCCCGCCACTCGTCCTCGGTCGGCTCGCGGCCCGAGACGACCTCCATGTCCTCGCGCCGCTCGGCCACCGCGTCGCGGTCCTGGACGAGCGCCCCACCCGGCAGGACCCGCACGTCGAGCCCTCCGGCGGCGGGGAGCGGAGCGCGGACGACGCGCAGCGACTTCCGCGCGCCGAACGCCGTGAGCGCGCCCTCGGTGAACCCGGGCGCGACGACGACCTCGGTGAAGACGTCGGCCATCGCACGGGCGGCGTCCTCGTCCGCCTCGCGGTTGAAGGCCACGATGCCGCCGAACGCCGAGACGGTGTCGGACTCGAACGCGCGGCCGAGCGCGTCGGCGAGCGAGCCGCCGACCGCGGCCCCGCACGGGTGGTTGTGCTTCACGATGACCGCGGCCGGCTCCTC
>DAIUEM010000134.1:0-6423 GCA_036845105.1 Actinomycetota bacterium
TGGACCCCGTGCGGCTGAGCGAGGAGGCCGTGATGGAGGAACGGCGAGCGATCGATCAGTCGGCCGCGGAGGCGGCGACCCCGCCGCCATCGGCGTCCCACCGCATGCGTGGGGCGTCGCGCCAGAGACGCTCCAGGTCGTAGAAGTCCCGCTCCTCCTCGGCGAAGACGTGAACGACGACGTCGACGTAGTCCAGCAGGACCCATCGCGCCTCCTGCCCGCCCTCGCGCCGCACCGGCTTCTCGCCGAGCCCGCGGAGAGCCTTCTCGATCTCCTCGACGATCGTCTTGACCTGGCGGTCGCTCGTGCCGGTGCAGACGACGAAGTAGTCGGTGATCACGATCAACTCGTGCACGTCGAGGATGACGACGTCCCGGGCCTGCTTGTCGGCCGCGGCCCGTGCGGCCGCCGCCGCGATCGTCCGGCTGCCGGCGCTGCTACCGCTCGGCACGCCGCCCTGCGCCTTCCGTCAAACCCCGAAGTCCTTCCCGACCACCATGGTCACGTCCGCGATGCCGGAGGCCGGACCGGCCACCTGCACCTCGCCCATCCCCAACAAGTCTCGCACACGCTCGCCGAGTGCACGGTCATCCTCGCTCGCGACGACGATGAGGGTCGAGTCGTGGTCGAAGCTCGATGCGTTCTCCGAGACCACCACGCGGAACCCACTCCCGATCACGCGCTCCGCGACCGACTCTCCGATGCCCGGCTCCCCGCTGCCGTTCAGCACGATGATCGGGAGCACCTCGCGGTCGGCGACGCCCCAGAGCGCGGTGACGAGGGGGCGGATCCTCGCAGGGTCCGTCCGCAGGAGGCCGCCCGAGACCTCCTCGGCCGGCAGGACCTCGACCGGCGCGTCCCTGGCCCCGTTCAGGATCTCGGCCGCTGCGGTGGGGCTGTCCGAGACCGGCAGGTCGCCGGGCTCCCATACCGCGATCCGCAGGATCGCCTCGAGCGTCGTCGCCCAGACCTCGTCCGGGACGCCCTCCCTGCCCTCGAGCGCGGCCGCGACGTCCCGGCCGCTCATCGTGGTCCCCCCGACCTCGATGCCTCCGGCGCGATCGACCACCTCCGCGATCGCGCGCGGCTCGAGCGCGACGTGGTGCGGGATCCAGACGCCCAGCAGGTTCGCCGCCGCCGTGGCCGCCGAGCGGCCGGGCAGCTCGCTCGCGTCGGCGACCGTCCCATCCCCCTGACCGGGGATCGTGATCGCCACCCGATCCGGCAGGACGAGAGCCGCCGGGGCGATCGACCCGCCGGAGCCGACGACCGCCGTGCGCGGGCCTGCATCGGTCTCGACCACGAGCAGCACCAGCTCCGAGGGCCGCTCGGCGGCCGCCGGCGGCGGCTCCTCCGAGCGCGCGATCCGCACCACGACCATCGCGCCAACGGCCAGGAGCACCACCGCCGCGAGCGAGAGACGCCCGCGCGTCACCGGTAGAGCCCCGCCTTCTCGATGTAGCTCTTCACGCCTTCGGGGACGAGGTACCGGATCGGCCTGCCCTCGCGGACCCGCTGCCGGATGTCGGTCGAGCTGATCGCGAGCGCCGGGATGTTCATCACGCTCACGTTCGGATGGGCCGAGGGAGCCTCGGCCTCGAAATGGGTGAGGTCGTGCCCGGGCCGCGTCGCCGCGATGAAGTGCGCCATCGAGAGGATCTCGGCGGGGTCCTTCCACTGGAAGATCTCGAGCATCGCGTCCGCGCCGGTGACGAAGAACAGCTCGGCGTCCGCGTGCAGCTCCTGGAGGCCGCGCAGCGTGTCGACCGTGTACGTCGGGCCGGTGCGGTCGATCTCGAGCCGCGAGACCGCGAACCGGGGGTTGCTGGCCGTCGCGATGACGGTCATCAGGTACCGGTGCTCCGAGTCCGAGACGTCGCGCCCCTCCTTCATCCACGGCCGCCCGGTCGGCACGAAGACGACCTGGTCCAGTCCGAACTGGACCGCGGCCTCCTCCGCCGTCAGCAGGTGTCCGTGATGGATGGGGTCGAAGGTGCCGCCCATGACCCCGAGGCGTCGTCCCACGGCGCCTATCCTACGGCCGGCCCGCGCGGCCACCGTGGAGGCCGGCTCAGGTCGGCCGACGGCGCTCGACCCAGGCGCGGAGGTCGGGCAGGTGCTCCTCGTAGTGGCGAGGTCCCGCCTCGTCGAACCACTCGTCGGCGTCGGGCGTGAGAGGCCGGAGCGCGGCGAAGCGCTCGACCATCATCGAGCGCGAAGGATGCCACTCCGCCCGGACACTCTCCAGGTCCAGTCGCTGCGACTGCGCCAGCCAGCGCCGGTTCACGGTCTCGGTGTCCTCGGCCAGGGTCTGCCCCGTGAAGACCCCGGCGGCCATCTGGTCGAGCGCTCGGGCGCAGTCGGCGGCCCAACATGCCACGTGCCACATCAGGTCCTTCGCCGACCAGCCCTCGTCCCCGTACGGAGTCACGAGATCCTCGTCGGACAGCCCCTCGATGAGCTCGTTCAGCTGCCGCCAGCCCAGCTCCTCGGCATGGAGGAGCTCCTCACGCCTTCCCATCGGTTCCCTCCTCGGGGAGGAACTCGAACGCCCGGTCACCGATCACGACCTCGTCGCCGCGCCGGGCGCCGGCCATCGCGAGCTGGCGCTCGACGCCCTCTTTCACCAGTCGACGCTGGAGCCGCTCGACCCTCGCCGGGTCGTCGAAGTCGGTCTCGGCCACCCATCGCTCGACGCCGCGGCCGACGACGCGGAACCGGTCGCCCTCGCGCCGAACGACGAACGGCGGGCGCGCCGGCCGGAGCACCACGACCGGCTGCCGCTCCTCGGCGGTCGCGCCCGCGCTGCGAGCGACCGCGCGCAGACGCTCGGCGAGCGCATCGACCCCTTCGCCGGTGACGGCGGAGACCGTCAGCGCCTCGGGCCCGAGCGCCGAGCCCACGGCCCGCGCGTCCTCCACGAGATCCGCCTTCGTCCCGACGACGAGCTGGGGCCGCTCCGCGAGCGCCGGGTCGTATGCCACGAGCTCGTCGCGGACGATCCGCAGGTCCACGTCGGGATCGGCGGACGACAGGTCGACGACGAGCACGAGGGCGCGGCATCGGCTGACGTGCCGCAGGAACCGGTGGCCGAGCCCCCGACCCTCGTGCGCCCCCTCGACGAGGCCGGGGATGTCGGCGACGACGAACCGATCCTCGTCGACGCCGGCGACCCCGAGGTTCGGGGTGAGCGTCGTGAAGGGGTAGGCGGCGATCTTCGGTCTGGCGGCCGTGAAGGCCGACAGCAGCGTCGACTTCCCCGCGTTCGGCAGTCCGACGAGGCCGACGTCGGCGACCGTGCGGAGCTCGACGGACAGGCGCCGCTCCTCACCCGGCTCGCCGGCCTCGGCCGCCTTCGGCACGCGGTTCCGCGGCCCGGAGAGCGCCGCGTTGCCTCGACCGCCCCGGCCTCCTCGCGCCACGACCGCGCGGGCCCCGGCGCCGACGAGGTCCGCGAGCAGCCCCTCCTCATCCTCCACCCTCGTGCCGTCCGGGACCGGGACGACGAGGTCCTCCGCGTCCGCCCCCGCCCGGTTCCGGCGCCCACCGGGCCGCCCGCTCGCGGCGCGTTGGTGCGGGTGGTCGCCCAGGAAGGACAGGTCGTGCACGCCGCGGTCGACCTCGAACACGACGTCCCCGCCGCGGCCGCCGTCGCCGCCGTCGGGTCCGCCGCGCGGCTTGTACGGCTCGCGCAGGATCGAGTTCGCGCCGTCCCCGCCGCGGCCGCCGCGCACGAACACCGTCACCTCGTCGACGAACCCCATGCGCGGATGCTCCCAGAAGCCGCGGTCGCCTTCCCACCCGCCCGGTGCGAGATGATGAACGCATGCGAGAGGGCGTGCGCGTGTGGGCGGTGGAGCTCGGCGAGGACGTGGCGCCGACCGAGCGCGAGGGGCGCCTCTGGAAGGACGCCGACCAGCTCCGCTTCGAGCCGGCCCGGGAGGGCGAGGCCGCGGTCACGATCCCCTTTCTGGAGGTGAGGAAGGTCCGTCGGCTCCGGGGCTCCCCGGTCCTGATGGTCGTCCGCCAGCGCGGGGACCGGGAGGTGCGTACGGCCTTCTACTTCGTGCAGCCTCCGCCGCTCACCGCGTTCACGGACACGCAGACCGACCTCCGCTCGGCCGTCCCGTTCCTGCGCAACCCGAAGCGCAAGGCGCGGCGGGACAACGTCGGCTACCTCGGTGTGATGAACCGGGAGAAGAAGGCCGAGCTGGTCGAGTGGGAACGCGAGGTGCGGGCGGCCGTGGCGGCGGCGCTCGGCCGCTAGGCGGGGCGGACGGTCGCGAAGCGCCGGCCCCGGGACTCACGGAAGTCGACGAGACCATCGACCAGCGCGAACAGCGTGTCGTCGCTGCCCTTGCCGACGCCCTCGCCCGGGTGGATCCGGGTGCCCCGCTGGCGCACGATGATCGAGCCGGCGGTCACCTGCTGACCGCCGAACGCCTTCACGCCGAGCCGCTTGGACTCGGAGTCTCGACCGTTGCGGGAGGACCCGCCGCCCTTCTTGTGTGCCATCGCGCGTTCGAGGGTACCAGACGCCCTCCGACCTGCGGCTACTCCCCGGCAGGCGCCTCGGCGGCGGCGTCTCCCGCGGCCTCTGCGACCTCCGCCTGGGGCTCCTCGGCCTCGGTCTTCTTCGGGGCGACCTTCCTGGCCGGCGCGCCGAGGCTCACGTCCTCGATCTCGACGAGCGTGAGCAACTGGCGGTGGCCGGACCGGCGCGCGTACCCGCTCTTGTTCTTGTACTTGAAGACCTTGACCTTGTCGCCCTTCTGCTCGCCGAGGAGCTTGGCGGTGACCACGGCCCGCTCTGCCTCCTTGCCGACGTGGGTATGACCGTCGTCGTCCACGACGAGGAGCGGATGGAACGTGATCGTGTCCTCGACCCCGTGCAGGTACTCGATCTCGATGACGTCGCCGGCCTTGACCTTGTGCTGCTTGCCGCCCGTCTTGATGACCGCGTACATCGTCGGTTCCCTCCTTCTCGGCCCAGCCCAGCCGGGCGGCGCCGTCATTCCACGTCGTAGGTGAGGAGGACGCCCCGGCCCTCGCAGGTAGGGCACGTCTCCGAGAACGATTCCAAGAGTCCACCAGACACGCGTTTGCGCGTCACCTCGAGCAGCCCGAGGGGGCTGATGTCGAAGACCTGGCTCCTCGACTTGTCCTGGGCGAGGGACTCGCGCAGGGTGTCGATGACCTTCTTCTTGTTCTGCTCGAGCAGCATGTCGATCATGTCGATCACGATCATCCCGCCGATGTCGCGCAGCCGCAGCTGCCGGGCGACCTCGCGGGCCGCCTCGACGTTGGTGTTGACCACCGTCTCCTCGAGGTTGGTCTTGCCGACGGACTTCCCGGTGTTCACGTCGATCACGGTGAGGGCCTCGGTCCGGTCGATCACGATGTAGCCGCCCGAGGGGAGCCACACCTTGCGGTCGAGCCCCTTGTGGATCTGCTCGACCACGTGGTACTCCTCGAACGCGGGCAGCTTCCCATCGTGCAGGCGCACCTTCGAGAGCACCTCGGGGTCGGCCTGTCGCAGGTAGTCCGTGACGATCTCGTAGACGCGCGGCGAGTCCGTCACGAGCTCCCGGTACTCCTCGTCGGTGAACAGGTCGCGCACGACACGTACGGTGAGCTCGGGCTCCTCGTAGAGGATCGCCGGCGCCTTCGACTTCTTCGCGCGCTTCTCGATGGCGGCCCACTCCTCGAGCAGCCGCTGGAGGTCGGACGCGAGGGCCTCCTCCGAGGCGCCCTCGGCGGCGGTTCGCACGATGAGGCCGTCCGCGTCCGGCTTGATCTTCTTGTAGATGGCCTTGAGACGCTTGCGTTCGTCCTCGGGCAACCGTCGGCTGATGCCAGTGACGTTCGAGTTCGGGACGAGCACCAGGTACCGGCCTGGCATCGATATCTGCGCCGTCAACCGGGCGCCCTTACCGCCGATCGGGTCCTTCGTGACCTGCACGAGCACGGACTGTCCGCTCTTCAGGACCTTCTCGATGCGGGGAGGTGAGCCGTCCAGGTCCTCGGGCGAGTAGTTCACTTCGCCGGCGTACAGGACGGCGTTGCGGCCGCGGCCCACGTCGATGAACGCCGCCTCCATCCCGGGGAGGACGTTCTGGACGCGGCCGAGGTACACGTTGCCGACCATCGACCGCGCGCCGATGCGCGTGACGTAGTGCTGGACGAGGTCCCGGCCCTCGAGCACCGCGATCTGGTCGCGCTCCCCGTGCTCGGTGATCACCATGAGCTTGTCCGTGACGCGCGGGACGATCGGCAAGGGCTCCCGGCGCCGACGCGTGCCGGTCCGGGTCTGCCGCGACTGGCGTGCTCGGCGCAGACGCGTCGAGATCTGCGCCTCCTCCTTCGCGGGGGCCGCGGCCGCGCGCTTCGCGGCCGGGCGGGACGCGGGACGGCTCCGGTCCG
>DAIUEM010000135.1:0-6283 GCA_036845105.1 Actinomycetota bacterium
CGTGGGGTCCGTGCGGTTCCTCGATGACTCGAAGGCCACGAACGTCCACGCGGCGCTGCACGCGCTGCGCGGCAAGCGGGACGTGGTGCTGATCGCGGGGGGGATGGCCAAGGGGGTCGACCTGTCGCCGCTCGCCGAGGGTGTCCCGGCGCTCGCCGGTGTCGTCGCGATCGGCGAGGCCGCGGCGGAGGTCGTCGGGGTCTTCGACGGGCGCGTGCCGGTCCGCACGGCGACCTCGATCGAGGACGCCGTCGCGATCGCGCACGGCATGGCGCCGCACGACGGGACCGTGCTCCTCGCGCCCGCGTGCGCGAGCTGGGACATGTTCCGCGACTACACGGAGCGCGGCGACCGGTTCGCGGCCGCCGCCCGAGCGCTGACGACGGAGGGTGCCCGTGTCGAGCCGTAGCGTCGCGGCGCGGCAGCCGCGACACCTCCGGCTGATCCGTCCGGAGGAGGGCGCGCGGACGCGGGCGCGCGAGGACGCCGCGAGCCGGCGGACGGTCGCGCTGCTCCTCGGGTCCACCGCGTTCCTCGTGATCGGGGGGCTGGTGATGGTCCTGTCGGCGAGCTCGGTCTCCGCGTTCTCCCGGTACGGGGACTCGTTCCTGTTCTTCCAACGCCAGGCGGCGTACGGGGTGGTGGGGCTCGGCGCGCTCCTGCTGACCTCGCGGATGCGCTACCGAGCGTGGCAGCGTCTCGCGCTACCGTTCCTCGCGGTGACGGTCGCGCTCCTCGTGCTCGTGCTGTACCCGGGCGCCGCGGTCTCCGCGTACGGGTCGTCGAGGTGGCTCGAGCTCGGCCCGGTCACGGTGCAACCCTCCGAGATCGCGAAGCTCGCCCTGGTGGTGTTCGGCGCCGCCGTGCTGGCGCGCAAGTGGGGCAAGCTCGACGTCGTGGGGCACCTCGCCCTGCCGCTGCTGCCCGTGACGATCGTGGTCGCCGGCCTCGTGATGCTGCAGCCGGACCTCGGCACGACGCTCATCATCTCGGGCACGGTGTTCATCCTCCTGTTCGCCGCCGGCGTCCGGCTTCGGTACCTGTTGGTGACGGGCATCGTCGGCGGGGCGACGGGGATGGCGCTCATCTTCAGCGCCGACTACCGGCGCGTGCGGTTCCTCTCGTTCCTCGACCCGTGGGCCGACGCGTCGAACACCGGCTACCAGCTCGTCCAGTCGCTGATCGCGCTCGGGTCCGGTGGCTGGCTCGGGGTGGGGCTGGGCGCCAGCCGGCAGAAGTGGCTCTACGTGCCGAACGCGCACACCGACTTCATCTTCTCGATCCTCGGCGAGGAGCTCGGTCTGGTCGGCGAGCTCGTCGTGCTCCTGGCGTTCGGGCTGTTGGTCTTCGCAGGGATCCGGATCGCGACGCGGGCCCCCGACGTGTTCGGCCGGCTGCTCGCTGCCGGGATCGTCGGATGGTTCGGGCTCCAGGCGCTCGTGAACCTGGGTGCGGTGACGGGTCTGCTCCCGATCACGGGCGTGCCGCTGCCGTTCCTCTCCTACGGCGGCTCCTCGCTCGTGGCCTCGCTCGCGGCGGTCGGCATCCTGTGGAACATCGCGCGGACGGCAGCCGATCCCGGTCCGACCGGGCGCGCGCGCGACGGGAGGCGCTCGGCGTGAACGTGCTGGTGTCCGGCGGCGGCACCGCGGGCCACGTCTTCCCCGCCCTCGCCCTGGCGCACCGCCTTGTCGAGGACCACGGCGCGCAGGTCCGCTTCGTCGGCACGACGAGCGGGCAGGAGGCCCGGCTTGTCCCCGAGGCCGGGTTCGCCTTCGACGCCGTCGACGCTCGGCCGCTCCGACGGGACCTGTCGCTCGAGACCCTCGCGGCGCCGATCGCGGCCGTGCGCTCGATCTCGGCGTGTCGACCGCTCGTCGAGCGGGCCGACGTCGTCGTCGGGATGGGCGGGTACGTGAGCGTGCCCGTCGGCCTCGCGGCCGCCCGGGCCAGGCGACCGCTCGTGCTGCACGAGCAGAACGCGGTGCCGGGGCTCGCCAATCGCCTGCTCTCGCGTCGGGCCCACACCGTCGCGCTCACGTTCGCGGAGGCGGCCGCCAAGCTCCCGCGCCGCGCCCACACCGCCGTGACCGGTAACCCGGTCCGAGCCTCCGTCCTGCGCGTGATCGACGAGCGCGAGGCGCTCGTGAAGGAGGCGTTCGAGGAGCTCGACCTCGAGCCCGGACACCGGACGCTCGTCGTGTTCGGCGGGAGCCAGGGCGCGCTGCACGTGAACCTCGTGGCCGTCGACGCGATCGCGCGTCTCCAGGAACGGGAGGATCTCCAGGTGCTGATGCTCACGGGCACCGCACACGAGCGGCGCGTGGCCGAGGCACTCCCGCCGGGTCCCCTCCGTGTCCGCGTCCGCGGCTTCTTGGAGCGGATGGAGCTCGCGTACGCGGTTGCGGATCTGGTGGTGGCCCGCGCCGGCGCGACGAGCTGCGCGGAGCTCTCGATCTGCGGGGTCCCCAGCGTGCTCGTGCCGTACCCGCACGCCACCGGACGTCACCAGGAGGCGAACGCCCGAGCGCTCGAGCGCGCCGGAGGCGCGCGCGTCGTGATGGACGACGCCCTGTCGGGCCGGTCGCTCGCCGCGACCGTCGTCGAGCTGCTCGACGAGTCCGACCGGCTCGCGTCGATGGCCGACCGGATGCGGTCGTGGTCCCGACCGGACGCCGCCTCGGCCCTCGCCGCGGTGGTGCGAGAGGCGGGGGGGGCGCGATGAGGTCGCCGTACGTGCCGCCGCCGGGGAGCATCCCGACGCTCGCGGTGCCGGACCTGGCGCCGATCCGCAGCCTGCATCTGATCGGCATCGGCGGGGCGGGGATGCGGAACCTCGCGAAGCTCTTCCTCGCCCGTGGGATCGCGGTGTCCGGGTCCGACCTGAAGGACTCGAAGGGCCTGCGCGAGCTGGAGGTCCTCGGCGCCGAGGTGCACGTCGGCCACGCCGCCGGACAGCTCGGCGCGCCCGACGCCGTCGTGATCTCCTCGGCGATCCACCCGTCGAACCCGGAGCTCTCTCAGGCGCGCCGCCGCGCCGTGCCGGTGTGGGCCCGGGCCCAGGCGCTCGCGGCCTTGGCGAGAGACGCTCGCGCGATCGCCGTTGCCGGGACGCACGGCAAGACGACCACGACGTCGATGATCGGTCTCGTCCTCGAGCGAGCCGGGAAGGATCCCACGTACCTCGTGGGCGGGGAGCCGAACGAGAGCGGGAGCGGGGCGCGCTCGGGATCGTCCGACCTGTTCGTCGCCGAGGCCGACGAGAGCGACGGCTCCTTCCTGCTCCTGCGGTCCGAGATCGGGATCGTCACGAACGTCGAGGTCGACCACGTCGACTTCTACCGCGGCGGCCGGGACGAGATCGAGGCGGCGTTCGCGCTGTTCGCCGAGCGCTGCGCGCACGTGATCGCGTGCATCGACGACCCCGGCGCCGTCTGGGCGCTCGAGGGCGCGAACGCCGACGTGACCTGGTACGGGGTCGCGCCGGAGGCGGACGTGCGGGTCGAGGTCCGGTCGCTGGCCCCCCGGGCCGCGCGCGCGACGGTCACGATCGACGGCAGGAGCGTCGAGGTGCGGCTCGGCGTCGACGGCGCGCACATGCTGCTGAACGCGGCGGCGGCGATCGCGGCGGCGAGGCTCGTCGGCGTCGAGCCCGAGGTCGCGGCGGACGCGCTCGCGGCGTTCACGGGCGTCCACCGGCGTTTCGAGCACCGGGGCTCGGCGCGCGGGGCTGAGTTCTTCGACGACTACGGCCACGTCCCCACGGAGCTCGAGGTGACGCTCGACGTCGCCAGGCGCACCGAGCCCGCACGTCTGGTCGCGGTCTTCCAGCCCCACCGCTACTCGAGGACGCAGGCGCTCTGGAGGGAGCTCGGCGCGAGCCTCGTCGAGGCGGACGTGATCGTCGTCACCGACGTCTACGGCGCCGCGCAAGAGCCGATCCCCGGTGTCACGGGCAAACTCGTCGTCGACGGGATCGCGCTCGCGGATCCCGGTAGGCGCATCGTGTACCTGCCACACCGCGCGGACGTCGTGCGCTTCCTCGAGCGCGAGGTGCGGGCCGGCGACCTCGTCGTCACGATGGGATGCGGCGACGTGTGGATGCTCGGCGATGCCGCGCTCGACGCGATCCGGGAGGCGTCGTGACCGCCGACCTCGGGCTCGCCGAGGCGATCCTGCGCGAGCGGTGCGGCGACCGCATCCGCGCCGGCTTCCCGATGGCGACGCTCACCACGTTCCGGATCGGCGGTCCGGCGGCGCTGTTCCTGGAAGTCGACTCGTCGCAGGACCTGGCGGCCGTCGCCGAGGCCGTGCACGCCGCGGACGTGCCGTTCGTGGTCGTCGGCAAGGGCTCGAACGTGCTCGTGTCCGACGCGGGGTTCCGCGGACTCGTGCTGCGCCTGGGCAGGAGTTTCCGCTGGACGTCCCGCGACGGCGACCTGCTGTCGGCCGGCGGCTCGATGCCGCTCCCGGCGCTCGCCGGCGCGGCTCTCGCCCACGGGCTCGCGGGTCTCGAGTGGGGGGTGGCGATCCCTGCCTCGTTCGGCGGCGCCGTGCGGATGAACGCGGGCGCCCACGGGGGCGAGCTCTCGACGCTGCTCGAGACGATCGAGTTGTACGACGTGGCGCACGCCGGCGCCGTCACCGTGAAGGCGGAGGACGCCGGCTTCGCCTACCGTTCGTCCGTCCTGCCGCCAGAGGACATCGTCATCGCCGCAAGGCTCCGTCTGATGCCCGGGGACCGCGAGACGATCCGCGCGCGGATGGACGAGGTGCGCGAGTGGCGTCGGCAGCATCAGCCGCTCGCGGAGCCGAACTGCGGGAGCGTGTTCAAGAACCCGCCCGGTGACTTCGCCGCCCGACTCGTCGACGAGGCGGGACTGAAGGGGACGACGATCGGCGGCGCGGCCGTGTCGCCCAAGCACGCGAACTTCATCGTCACGTCGGAGGGCGCCCTGGCCGCCGACGTCGTGGACCTGATCCGCGCGGTCCAGGAAGGGGTGGTGGAGCGGTTCTCCGTCCGCCTCGAGCCGGAGGTGCATCTCGTTGGCGAGTTCGATCGCATCCCCCACTGACGCCGTGCGTTCGCTGCCGGGCAGCGTCTGGGCCCGGGCTCGACGTCCCGTGACGATCGCGATGGCGTCGGTCGTCCTCGTGGCCGCGGGCCTCGCCGCGACCCGGACGGGTCTGTTCCGGGTGCGCGGTCTCGAGGTCGAGGGAGGCTCGCACCGATCGCGCGACCAGATCGCGCGACTGTCCGGGGTGACGGAGCGCGACAACGCGATCTGGCTCGACGAGACGGCGGTCGAGGCCCGGTTGCTCCGTGACCCCTGGATCGCTCGTGCGGAGGTGAGGGTCGACCTCCCCTGGAGCGTCAAGATTACCGTGACGGAACGTTCACCGGTCGCCGTCTCGAGGCTCGGCACCGAGGCGACGCTCGTCGCCGCGGACGGCACGATCCTCGGACCTGGCCGAGGCGCGGGATTGCCGGTGGTCGACGCGCCGCCGGCGTGGGTAGACCCGGGCGGGAACCGCGCGATCGGGGAGGCCGCGCGGGCGCTCGCCGCGCTCGATCCGATGCTCCGGTCGAAGGTCCGAAGGGTGACGATCGGGGACACGCGCGGTCTCGAGCTCCTGTTGACCGACGGGCTCCGCGTGCGGTTCGGACCTCCCGGCGCGTACGCCGCGAAGGCGCGGGTCCTCGGCGAGGTGGTGACGTGGATCGAGGGATCGGACGAGAGGATCCGGGAGATCGACGTGAGCGCCCCGAGCGCGCCGGTGGTCACGCCCGTCGCCTGAGCGACGATCCTGATGTCAGGGTTCACCGCAACTCGACCGAGACAACCTGGCCCGAGGGCATTGACGGGCCTGGACGTCGATAGTAGGGTGGCCGAGGTCGAGTGTAGATAGATATAACAATAACGTTTCAGTAGAGGTTCAAGGTAGGGAGACATCGAACGGCGTTTCCCCAGGTAGACCGGGGTAGAACCCGGGAGACGGAGGTCGCGGTGATGGATTCTCCTTCCAACTACCTCGCCGTCATCAAGGTCGTCGGGATCGGCGGCGGCGGCGTGAACGCGGTGAACCGGATGATCGAGGGCGGCCTGCGGGGCGTCGAGTTCATCGCGATCAACACGGACGCGCAGACCCTGCTGATGTCCGATGCGGAGGTGAAGCTCGACATCGGGCGCGAGACCACACGGGGGCTCGGCGCCGGGTCGGAACCGGAGGTCGGCCGACACGCGGTGGACCAGCATGCCGATGAGGTCGAGGAGATCCTGAA
>DAIUEM010000136.1:0-6272 GCA_036845105.1 Actinomycetota bacterium
GTCTCGGAGCAGCTGCCGGCCGACGTCGAGCTCGCCGACGCGCTCGCGACGATCGGTCGGCTGAACGCCGACCCGCGGATCACCGGCATCCTGGTCCTGCGCCCGCTCCCGGCGCAGGTCCCCGAGGTGGACCTGTACCGGCTGCTCGACCCCGCGAAGGACATCGAGGCCGTGACGCCGGTGAACGCGGGGCTGCTCGCTCAGGGGAGGCCACGGTTCATCCCGTCGACGCCGGCCGCCTGCTTCCACATGCTCGACGAGTACATGCGCTCGACGGGCCGAGACCCGGCGACCGCGTACGACGGGGTGAACCTCGTGCTCGTCGGGCGCTCGAACAACGTGGGCAAGCCGGCCGTTTGGCTCGGGCTCCAGCGCAACGCGACGGTGATCTCTGCCCATCACTACACGGATCGGGCCGGCCGGCTGCCGGACTTCACGCGGCTCGCCGACATCGTGATCGTCGCGGTCGGCGTGCCCGGCGTCGTGACCGGCGACATGGTGCGCGACGGCGTCATCGCGATCGACGTCGGGATCAACCCCGTGCGCGACGAGGCGACGGGCAAGGTCCACCTGGTCGGCGATCTCGACTTCGAGAGCGTGGCTGCCCGCGCCGAGGCGATCAGCCCAGTCCCCGGCGGCGTGGGGCCGATCACGGACATCTGGCTCCTGCACAACACCGTGCGGGCGGCGGCCATGGCCGCGCACGTCGAGCGCCCGCGGCACTTCGGGATGGCGCCGTGACGTTCTCGATCGTCGCGGGAGACCGGACGACCGGGAACCTCCCGCGAGCCGGTGGGGTCGGTCCTCTTTCCGTCGGGGTGGGCCCGCCTCCTCACCCCGGGGTCCGGATAGGTCGATGATTCACGAGGCGGCCGTCCGTCGGAGGAGCGGCCGTAGGAGGCACCGCCGGAAGTGGAGGACGAGCGAGCTCGCGGGGTCGAGACCCTCCTGAAGCAGCTCTGGCTGGGGCTGTCCGTGTACCGGTTGTTCCCAGGGAGCGTCGAGCACGAGGGGTTCGTCGCGGCCGTCGGGCGGATCGAGACGGCCGCGCGCGCCGTCCTGGCATCGGGGCCGGTCGACGTCGAGGTCAGAGGCGACCGTTTCCTGTGGGAGGGCGTCGAGCTGGGGGAGGACGTTCACCTCCGCAAGCTGGCCCTGGTGTTGTTCGAGCGCCGCGTCGAGCGCCTCACGGGGGTGGCCGTCCCCGACGTCCACGACCTGGACCGTCTGTACGCGGCGCTGACGCGCGACGCGGACGATCTGGACGCCGAGGGCGGCGCGGGCGAGGTCCTGCGCGCCGACGGCGTCCGCTCGCTCGAGCTGTCCCGGGTGGGTCCCGCGCCCGTCGAGGGCGCCGATCACGCCGCCGCCGACGTCGAGCCCGTGGAGGACACCTCACCCGCGCCCCGCGTCGAGCCGCTCGCCGCCGAGCTCATGCTCGAGGACCTGCGCGGCACGTCCGGCGACCAGGCCGAGGCCCTGCTGACCCGATTGAAGGAGCTGTTCGAGGACACGTCATTCGAACGCGGGCACGCCATCGAGATGCACTCCACGGTGCACGGTCTCGTCGCCGATCTGCCGCCCGACATCCGCCGGGCGCTGGTGGAGCTGCTGGTGGACCGGGTCCGGGTGGACCCGGTGGCCGAGCGTCTCCTGTCGACGATGAGCAACGCGGAGCTGACCCGCGCCCTGGTCGACCTTGGACACGAGGGTCGCCGCGACCCCACCGAGCTCGCTCACGAGCTCGCCCGCGCGGGCGTCCGGCCGCTCGACATCGTCGACCTCACCGCCGCGCTCGCGTCCGGTCGCGAGGAGGCCGGGACGATCATCGCCGGCCTCGAGCAGCTCGGGATCCCGACCGCCGGGATCGACGCGGCGCCCGCCACATCCGTCACGGAAGCCATCGCGGACTACCTGGGGGCGACCGAGCACGACGACGCCCGGGCGATCCGGACGGCGCTCGCCCACGGCGAGGACCAGCGGCGGTCCGACGCCATCTCGGCGCTCGGCGACTACCTGGTCCTCGAGACGGACCTGGACCGGACCGGCGCGGCGCTCGACCTGTGGGCCGAGGAGCTGCGCGAGGCCCTGCGAGCCCGAGACACCCAGCGGGTGCGATCGCTCGCGAGCGCCGTGCGCGAGGCCCTCCCGGACGGGACCGAGGACCGCCGGGACCTGTTCGACGCGTACGTCCGACACGCCCTCGACCGGGACCTGGTGACCGAGCTCGTCGAGGCGGAGGCAGGGGCCGACGAGGGCGCCGGTCTCGTGGCCGACCTGCTCGCGCCGTTCGACGACCTCGGCGTCGAGATCCTCCTCGACCTCCTCGCCGAGGAGGAGGACCGGGCTCGGCGCGCCAGGCTGCTCGGGGTCGCGAGGCGGGCGGTGCGCGACCGGGTGGGGGGCGTCACCGCGCGGCTCTCCGACCCGCGCTGGTACGTCGTTCGCAACGCCGTGATCCTCCTCGGCGCCAGCGGCCGGCCCGAGGTGCTCGGGAGCATCGAGGGCGCGGTCCGGCACCCGACGCCCGCCGTGCGATCCGAGGTCCCGACGGCTCTCGCGGCGGCGGGGGGCGTCGAGGCCGTGCCCGCGCTCGAGCGACTCGCCGGCGGAGGCGATCCGGAGGTCCGGCGGCACGCCGTGTCGGCCCTCGGCACCCTGGTGGGACCCGAGGCCGCGGACGCCCTGGTGCGGATCGTCCGCGACTCGGACGATCGAACGCTGCGGCTCCGGGTCATCGAGGAGCTGGCGCGTCGTCCCGACGGCGCCGAGCGTCTCCGCGAGCTCGCGTCCCGCCGGACCCGTCCCCGGCTGCCCTGGGGCCTGCGTCGGCGCGCCCGCGGGACGGCGCGACGAGGAGGCGCGACGTGAGCGGGCGGCAGCTCTCGAGCGCCGAGGTCCAGGCCGGGCGCGAGCTCCTCCGCGCGCTCGCCACCGCGCGCCAGGTGTACGCGCTGTACCCGGCCGAGCACCCGAAGCGGATCGAGGCCGTGGCGGAGGCCCGGGACCTCGTGCTCCGGCTGCGCGAGGCGACCCCGGGCGATCCGGTCCTGTTCGCCTCCGCGGGCAACTTCTACCTGGGGCCGGTGCTGCTCGCGTGGGAGTCGCTCACGCTGCACCGTCTGGCCGAGTCCATGACCGAGGCCGGGATCCAGTCGCTCGAGTTCCTCCCGACCCCCGCGGACGCTGACCTCGACGGGTTGGTTCGCGCCCTCGTCGGGGAGCCGCACGGCGAGCTGCGCTCGGTGGGCGTCAACCGGGCCGGCCGGGCGGTGCCGCCGGAGGTGGCGACCGGGCTGTCGGAGATGCTGCGCGACTACGGCGCGGGGCTCGAGCTCCTGCGAGAGACGGCCGCCCGGCTGCTCGCCGGCCGTCCGGCCGACATGGACGCGACGGTACGCCTGACCGAGCAGCTCGCCGACCTGATCGCGTCGGACCCATCGCAGGCGCTGCTGCTCACGACGGTGAAGTCGTACGACGAGCACACGTTCCACCACATGGTGAACGTCTGCATCCTGTCGCTCGGGCTGGCTCGGGCGGTCGGCCTGCCCCGCGAGCAGGCGATCGCGCTCGGGATCGGGGGGCTCCTGCACGACATCGGGAAGGTGAAGGTGCCGCAGGAGATCCTGAACCAGGACGGGCCGCTCGACGAGGAGCAGTGGCGTGTCGTTCGGCAGCACCCCGTGGACGGAGCCGGGCTCGTCCTCATCACCAGCCAGGACGCCTATCACCCCGCGATCGCCACGGTGCTCGAGCACCACGCCGCGTTCGACGGCTCCGGGTACCCGGCGCTCTCCGGCCGGCGCGTACCCGCCCTCCCCTCGCGGATCGTGGCGGTGGCCGACTGCTTCGACGCCATGACGAGCAAGCGCCCGTACCGGAAGGCCGAGGAGCGGCGCCAGGCGCTCAACATCCTGCAGACCGGCGCGGGCCGAGCCTTCGACCCTCGGGTCGTGCGCGCCTTCATGCGCTTCATCGGCCTGTTCCCCGTCGGCTCGCTCGTGCAGCTCACGAGCGGGGAGGTGGCCGTCGTCGTGCAGAACCACGAGCGGCTGCTTGCTCGACCGATCGTCCGCCTCGTGCTGGACGCGACGGGGAGCCAGTGCGACCCGGACGAGCGCGACCTCTCCGAGCGCGCCGCCGACGATCGGTTCCGCTGGTCGGTCGGGCGCAGCGTCGACCCCGTGGAGGTCGGGATCGACATGCTGTCCATGCTGGCCTCGGGACGGCTGGACATCCCCCCGCCGCCCGAGACCGGCCCCGGGCTCGTGCACGAGCCGTCGCCGGGCGAGGTGCCGCCGCCGGGCTTCGATCCGAACGAACCACCCGCGATCGCAGGATCGGCCGACCACTAGACTGTGCCGCATGCCGGTCCGGATCGACATCGATCACGTCGCGCGGCTCGCGCGCCTGGATCTCACCGACGAGGAGAGGGAGCGACTCGCGGCGCAGCTCGGCGCGATCCTCGAGCACGCCGCCAAGGTGAGCGAGGTCGCGACGGCCGACGTGCCGCCGACGTCATCGGCGATCCCACGGGCGAACGTGCTGCGGCCCGACGAGCCACGACCCTCGCTGACGGCGCAGGAGGCGCTCGCGAACGCGCCGGCCGCGGCGGACGAGCGCTTCCTCGTGCCGCGGATCGTGGAGCTCGAGTGAGCGAGCTCTGCGACCTCACGGCATCCGACCTCGCGGAGCGCCTGCGCGCCGGCGAGGTCTCGAGCGCCGACGTCGTCGAGTCGTGCGTGCGACGGGCCGACGCCGTCGACGACAGGGTGGGGGCCTTCCTGACGCGCACGCCGGAGCTGGCGCGCGAGCGGGCCGCCGCCGCGGACGCGCGGATCGCCGCCGGCGACGCGCCGCCCACGACCGGCATCCCGATCGCCCTCAAGGACGTCCTCACGACCAAAGGCATCCGCACGACGTGCGGCTCGAGGATCCTCGAGACGTACGTGCCGCCGTACGACTCCACGGCGTGGGCGCGGCTGAGCGCGGCCGGGGCCGTGCTCCTCGGCAAGACGAACTGCGACGAGTTCGCGATGGGCTCCTCGAACGAGAACTCGGCGTTCGGCCCGGTGCACAACCCGTGGGACCTCGAGACGGTCCCCGGCGGCTCGAGCGGCGGCTCGGCCGCCGCGGTCGCGGCGGGAGAGGCGGTGTGGGCGCTCGGCACGGATACCGGCGGGTCGGTCCGCCAGCCTGCGTCGCTCTGCGGCGTCGTCGGCCTGAAGCCGACGTACGGGCTCATCAGCCGCTACGGGCTCATCGCGTTCGCCTCGTCGCTCGACACGGTCGGCACGTTCACCCGGAGCGTGCGCGACGCCGCGACGCTGCTGTCGGCGCTCGGCGGCAAGGATCCGATGGACGCGACGAGCCTGGACGAGGAGCCCCGCGACCACACGGCGGCGCTCACCGGCGACGTCGCCGGCCTGCGGGTCGGGGTCGTGCGCGAGGCGTTCGGCGAGGGCGTCCAGCCGGGCGTCCGGGCGAGCGTCCAGGCGGCGATCGACCGGCTCTCGGACCTGGGCGCGAGCGTCGGCGAGGCCTCGCTGCCGCACACCGACTACGCGCTGTCCGCCTACTACCTGATCGCGCCGTCCGAGGCCTCCTCGAACCTCGCCCGGTACGACGGCGTCCGCTACGGCCTGCGGGTCGACGGCGGCGACTCGGTCGAGATGATGTCGCGGACGCGTGGCGCCGGCTTCGGTCCCGAGGTGAAACGCCGGATCATGCTCGGCACGTACGCGCTGTCGGCGGGCTACTACGAGGCCTATTACGGCCAGGCGCAGAAGGTCCGCACGCTGATCATCCGCGACTACGAGCAGGCGTTCGCCGACTTCGACGTGCTCGTCTCGCCCACCTCGCCGACGACCGCGTTCCGGATCGGCGAGAAGGCCGACGATCCGCTCGCGATGTACCTGTCGGACGTGTTCACGATCCCGGCGAACCTGTCCGGGATGCCGGCGATCTCGATCCCGAGCGGCCTGGACGGGTCGGGACTACCCGTCGGCGTGCAGCTGACCGCGCCGATCCTCGGCGAGGCCCTCCTGCTGCGCGTGGCCGACGCGCTCGAGCGCGCCATCGGCTTCGACGCCCGCCCCGCCCTGCTCGAGACCCTCTAGCTCGACCCGCTCGTCGCGCTGGGCCCCACCGGCCGAGATGATCAGCGCGACCGAGGCGACGATGATGCCGCCGGCGAGGATCGTCCGGATGCCCACCTCCTCGTCGAGGATCAGCCAGCCGAGGAACACCGCGACGACCGGATTCACGTACGC
>DAIUEM010000137.1:0-6268 GCA_036845105.1 Actinomycetota bacterium
ATCGCGCGCTCGAGGGGATCGAGGTCGACTACGAGGTCCTGCCGGCGGTGACCGACATGGAGGAGGCGCTCCGCCCGGACGCGCCGCAGCTGCACGAGTGGGGCAACGTCCTGCGGCACGTCTCCATCGTCCACGGCGATCCGGACGCCGAGGCGGAGGTCTGGGTCGAGGGCTACTACGAGACCGGCATGCAGGACCAGGCGCCGCTCGGGCCCGAGGCGGGCATCGCGATCCCCGCCGAGGACGGCGGCGTCGACCTGATCGTCACGACCCAGTGGCTGCACGTCGACCGGCAGCAGATCGCGCCGTGCCTGAACCTGCCGGAGGAGCGGGTGCGCATCGTGCTCGCCGGAGTCGGGGGCGCCTTCGGCTCGCGCGAGGACCTCCACATGCAGATCCACTCGTGCATGCTGGCGCTGCACACCGGGCGCCCCGTGAAGATGTCGTACGGGCGGCCCGAGTCGTTCCTGGCGCACGTGCACCGACACCCGTCGCGGGTCTGGATGCGGACCGGCGCGACGGGGGACGGGCAGCTCGTGAACGTCCGCGCCCGGGTGGTCATCGACGGGGGCGCGTTCGCGTCGTCGTCACCGGCCGTGATCGGCAACGCGACCACGTTCGCGGCGGGCCCGTACGAGGTGCCGAACGCCCTCCTCGAGGGCACGGCGGTCTACACGAACAACCCGCCCTGCGGCGCGATGCGCGGGTTCGGCGCGCCGCAGGTGTGCTTCGCGTACGAGGGCCAGATGGACCGGCTCGCCGACGTCCTCGGGGTCGACCCGATCGAGCTGCGGCTGCGCAACGCCGTCGGCGCCGGCTCGGTCCTGCCGACCGGACAGGTGCTCCGCGGCAGCGCCCCGGTCCGCGAGGTGATCGAGCGGTGCACGCGGATCCCGCTCCCGCCGGACCCGGAGCCGCCCGCCATGCGCGACCCGATCACGTTCCCGGGCGGGGCCGGCAACGTGGGCCGGGGCGAGGGCTTGAAGCGCGGCGTCGGCTTCGCCCTCGGCTTCAAGAACATCGCCTACAGCGAGGGCTTCGACGACTTCCACGAGGCGCGGGTCACGCTCTCGGCCGGGCCGGACGGACCGGTGGCCGAGGTCCACAGCGCCGGGGTCGAGTGCGGGCAGGGGCTCTCGACGGTGCTCGCGCAGGTCGCGCGGACCGAGCTCGGCGTCGAGCGCGTCGTCCTGCACGTCGCCGACACGCAGCTGGACTCGGCCGGTTCCACCTCCGCGTCCCGGCAGACGTTCATGGGGGGCGGGGCCGTCCAACTCGCGTGCGCCGCCGTCCGCGAGGAGCTCGCCCGCCGCGCCGCCGCACGTCTGGGCCGCTCGGGGGAGCCGGCGCTCGAGGACGGGCGCGTGCTGCTCGACGGCGTGCCGGTGCTGGCCCTCGAGGACCTGCTCGACGAGCCGATCGCGGCGGAGCGCACGTTCCATCACCGCCGGACGACGCCGCTCGACGAGCGCGGGCAGGGTGACTCGCACGTGATGTTCGCGTTCGCCGCCCAGCGCGCCGTGGTCGAGGTCGACGAGGAGCTCGGCCTCGTCCGCGTGCTCCAGATCGCCTCGGTGCTCGACGTGGGCAAGGCGATCAACCCGCAGGCCGTCGAGGGGCAGAGCGAGGGGGGCACGGCCCAGGGGCTCGGGCTCGCCGTGATGGAGGAGCTCCAGGTCCGGGACGGCGTGATCGCGAACCCGACGTTCACCGACTACCTGATCCCCACCACGCTGGACATGCCGAGCGTCGTCACTGACATCGTCGAGGTCCCCGAGCCCGACGTGCCCTACGGCGCGAAGGGCGTCGGCGAGGGCGCCACGATCGTGACGACGGCGGCGGTCGTGGCGGCGATCCGGGACGCGACGGGGCGTGCGCTGAACCGCGCCCCGGTCCGGCCCGACGACATCGTCGGCATCCGCGGGCCTGCGACCTCGGCGGGGTGGGCGCCCTCGCCCGACGTGCCCGGTCCCGAGCCCGTCCCGAAGTACTTCGGCGTCGACGTGGTGCAGAGCTCGTTGAGAGGGAAGGAGCCGAGATGACGGTCCGCGAGGCCTTGCGTGGGCGCGACTACATCGAGACGCTGGACTGGAGCGTGGAGGGAATCGACGAGGCGCTCGGTCTCGCCGTGGATCTCAAGGCGCGGTTCCGCGCCGGCGAGCCGCACCGGCTGCTGCCGGACCGGACGCTCTTCATGCTGTTCCTCGACAAGTCCACGCGCACGCGGAACGCCTTCGAGGCCGGGATGACGCAGCTCGGTGGGCACGCGCACTACCTGGACGCCGAGAAGACCCAGGTCGCGCATGGCGAGAGCCCGAAGGACATGGGCATCATCCTCGGCCGCTACGGGCACGGGATCGCGATCCGGCACGACCTGGTCCCGGGCGAGGGCAACGCGTACATGCGCGAGGTCGCCCTGTGGGCCGACGTCCCGGTCATCAACCTGCAGTGTGACGTCGATCATCCGACACAGACGCTCGCCGACCTCATGACCCTGCGCGAGCAGCGGGGCGCCGACCTGCGGGGGCTCCGGGTCGCCGTCTCGTGGGCGTACGCACCGTCGTACGCGAAGCCGCTCTCGGTCCCGCAGGGCCTGCTGACGCTGCTTCCGCGGTTCGGCATCGACGTCGTGCTCGCGCACCCTCCGGGTTTCGACCTCATGCCGGACGTGGTGAAGCGCGCCGAGGAGGCGGCGGCCGCGGGCGGCGGCTCGATCGCGTACACCGACGACATGGACGCGGCCTTCGAGGGCGCCGACGTCGTCTACCCGAAGTCCTGGGGGCGGCTCGAGCTGTTCACCGACGAACAGGCGGCGCTCGCCGACGCCGCCAGGTACGCCGACTGGATCTGCGACGGGCGGCGCATGGGCATCGCGAAGACCGACGCCCTGTACATGCACTGCCTGCCCGCGGACCGTGGGACCGAGGTCACCGACGAGGTCATCGACGGGCCACACTCGGTCGTCTACGACGAGGCGGAGAACCGGCTGCACACGGGCAAGGCGATCATGGCGCTCACGATGGCCGGGAGCCACGCCGAGGGGTGACCGGGGTCCGTGGCCGGGCGAGCCGCTAGACTCCCTCGGAACGTTGCGGCTTCACCGAGGAGGACATCGTGCCCGTCCAGTTCCTGTCTGACGAGTGGGTCGAGGAGCTGAAGCAGCGCCTGAACGCGAGCGAGTCGTTCCGCAAGAACGCCGGCGACGCGAGGGCGACGCTCCAGCAGGTCATCACCGGCGGGCCCGACGGGGACGTTCGGTACTGGATCAGGATCGAGGACGGGCAGATCGACATGGGGCCCGGCGACGTCGAGCAGCCGGACGCCACGATCGTCCAGGACTACGACACGGCCGCCGGCATGGCGCGCAGCGAGGTCAGCCCGGTCTCCGCGTTCATGACGGGCCGGCTGAAGGTCAACGGCAGCATGATGCTGATCATGCAGCTCCAGGGCGCGATCGCCGAGCTGCCGAAGGCCATGGACGAGATGGACATCGACTACTGACCCTCGGACATCACGGCGAGCAGCGCCGTCGCCCGCGCGAGCAGCCTGCCCTCGCCGTCCACGACGTCGGCCTCCGCGTAGCCGGTCCGTCGTCCGCGCTTCACGACCCGGCCCCGAGCGGCGACGTGACCCGCCCGCCCCGGCGCCAGGTACGTGATCTGCAGCTGGATCGTCGTGAACGTCGTCCCCGGGTCGAGCACCGTCCGGTACGCGAGGCCGGTCGCGCTGTCGGCGAGCGTCGCGAGCACCCCGCCGTGCACGGTTCCCATGAGGTTGAGGTGCTCGGCCCCGGCCACGAGCGCCACGTCCACCTCGCCCTCGGCGACGTGCTCGAGCGTCATGCCGAAGGCGCGGTGGAACGTCGAGGCATCCACCCGCTCGCGCACCTCGGCGATCCGATCCACGGTGACGGCTAGCTGATCTGTTCGCCCTTGCGGAACGTGATGCCGTCGTACGTCGGCATGCGCAGGCGCTGCGAGGCGACGGCCAGGACGATCAACGTCGCGACGTACGGGGTGATGAAGACGAACTGACGGGGGATGCTGTCCGTCAGCGCGTACCAGACGAACGCGAGCACCCCGAGCGCGAGCGCGACGCTGCCGCCGATGAACCGCCGCCTGTAGAGGTACCAGGCCCCGAGACCGACGAGCGCGATCGCGGCCAACAACAGGAGCGCGTGGACCGCGGGGTCGGACCGGAGGTTCAGTGCGTCGGTGTAGCCGAAGAGGCCCGAGGCCGCGAGCGCGCCGGTCGGCCGCCAATTGCCGAAGATCATGGCCGCGAGCCCGATGAAGCCGCGGCCCCCCGTCTGTCCCTCCCGGTAGATGCCGGCGGTCTCCATCACGAGGAAGGCGCCGGCCAGCCCGGACAACGCTCCGGAGATCAGCACGCCGATGTACTTCATCGTGTAGACGCGCACGCCGAGCGATTCGGCCGCCCACGGGTTCTCGCCCGCCGAGCGCATCCGAAGCCCCAGCCTGGTCCTCCACAGGAAGAGATACGTGACCGGCACCAACAGGAGCGTGATCACGGTGAGGATGGACAGGCTCACCATGAAGCCCCGGAACATCGCGCTGACGTCCGAGACGAGGAACCAGTGCTGCCGCTCCAGCCAGCCGAGCACGTCGGGCGACTCCCAACCGAAGAAGCTCCCGCCCGCGAGGACCGGCACGGTGATCCGCGGGAGCGTTGAGGTGACCTGGGGCGATTGCGTAGCACCGCCGCCGGCACCGGTGAAGGCGACGACCGACAGGAAGCGCGCCACGCCTGCCGCGAGGAGGTTGATCGCGACGCCGGACACGATCTGGTTGACCCCGAAACTGACGGTGGCGACCGCGTGCACCAGCGCCCCCGCCGTTCCGCCCAGGATGCCCAGGAGGACGCCCCACGTCGCGCCGAACTGCCATCCGCCCCAGGCGCCGAACCAGGTCCCGAGGATCATCATCCCCTCGAGGCCGATGTTCGCGACACCGGTCCGCTCCGAGTACAGGCCGCCCAGCGCGGCGAGCAGGATCGGAACCGCCAGGCGGAGCGCGGCCCCGTACGTGCCGCTCGACGTAAGGTCGGGTGCCGCGGTGATCCACCGGACGCCGGAGAGCAGGACGATCACGAAACCGAGGAGGAGCAGGACCCGGCGGGCGTCCAGGCGACGGCCCGTCTCGGCCCCGACCGCTGGCGTCAGCCCCGTGTCGACCTCGCCCCAGCTCACGCGGCGACCGTCTCCTTCTCCTCCTCGAGCCGCCGGGTCTCCTCGGCCGCGGTCTTGACCTCCTGAGACAGGACGAGGCGGCGAACGATCTCGTACGCGATGACGACCGAGAAGATGATGACGCCCTTCGTGATGATGATGACCTCCTTGGGGACGCCCTGGAGGTCGAGGATCTGCGCCGCTCGGTCCACCCATCCGAAGACGAGCGCGGCGATCGCGATCCCCACCGGGTGGTTCAGGCCGACGAGCGCGACGGCGATCCCGTCGAAGCCGATCCCCGTCGGAACGTCCAGCGTGTACGCATGGAAGAAGCCGAAGAGGTCGCTCATGCCGATCAAGCCGGCGATCGCGCCCGAGAGGAGCATCGTCCGCATGATCATCTTGTTCGGGTCGACGCCGGAGACCCGCGCGGCATCGGGGTTGATCCCGGACGCCCGTAGGTCGTAGCCGAACCGTGTGCGCCAGATGAGGACGTACACGGCCACGCCGAGGACGATCGCGAGCAGGAGGAACGAGCGGAGGTCCTCCCCCCCGAGCTGCGTCAACGGGCCCAGCTGGCCCGAGGGCGGGATCTGGGGCGTCGCGATGAGCAGCTCGCTGCCCGCCGCCGGCTTGCGGAGGTGGTTCGCGAGTAGGTACGCCACGAGGCCGGTCGCGATCGAGTTGAGCATGATGGTGGAGACGACCTCGTGAACACCACGCTTGACCTTCAGGACGCCGGCGATGCTCGCCCACGCCGCCCCGACGACCATCGCTACGAGCATGATGAACGCGATGTGGAGCGGCGCCGGCAGCGTGACCGCGGCGCCGGCCGCCGCCGCGAGCAACGTGGCGATCCGGTACTGCCCCTCCACGCCGATGTTGAAGAGGTTCATCTTGAACCCGATCGCTACCGCGAGACCGGCGACGAACAGCGGGACCGCCCGGTTGATCATCGAGGCCACCGAGTTCGCCTGGGTGCCGTAGCGGAACATCGATCGGAACGCATCGACGGGGCTCTCGCCGATCGACAGGAGCACGAGCGACGAGACCGCGACGGCAAGGACGATCGCAGAGACC
>DAIUEM010000138.1:0-6265 GCA_036845105.1 Actinomycetota bacterium
GCTCGGACTTGTCGCAGCCGGCGATGCCGACGAGCGCGTCCATGCGCTCGGCGTGGATCACGAGCTCGACGGAGTCGGCGATCACGTCCCGGCTGATGAGCGACGCCTTCATGCCCTCGTGGCCCATCGCGATGCCGTCGGAAACGGCGATCGTCGTGAACTCGATCGGCACGGACCCGCCCTGCCGGACGCCCTCCTTCGCGAGCGCGGCGAGCTTGTCGAGGTGGTAGTTGCACGGCGTGACCTCGTTCCAGGAGGACGCCACGCCGACCTGCGGTTTGCCGAAGTCGTCCTCGCCGAAGCCGACCGCCCGCAGCATCGCGCGCGCCGGGGCGCGCTCGGCGCCCTCGGTGACCATCCAGCTCCGCGGCCTGCGGTCCGGGCTCATGGTGTGCGACCTCCTGTCGAAGGGACGGTGGACCGCACGATAGCAGCGATGCCGAGCCCGCCGGTGGCTAGGCCGATGCGGCGACGAAGGAGAGCAGGAACGCGCCCTCGGCGTCGGAGAGCGTGAGCGTCGAGCCCTCGATCCGGAACGTGGCCGCGCGGCCGAGCGCGTCGAAGAACGCGGTCTCCTGCGCGCTCACGTCGGGCTTGCATCCGATCTCGGTCGCGGCGATGTCGCCGATGTGGATCTGGGCGCCGTCGGTCGTGTACGGGGCGCCGTAGCCGTTGCACCCGCCGCTGCCGGCGACGCGGCCCTCGGTGTCGAAGGTCGCGGTGACCTCCGTGCCCGCCAGGGTCGACGACACCGTGTCGTCGCCCGAGCCGATGCCGTCCAGCCGCCACGCCGTGCGCTCGAGCGGCAGCGGCCGTTCCGCCGAGAACGTCAGCTCGGGCCCCTCGCCCACGAGGACCAGCTCCTCGCCCTCGAAGCCGTATGAGGCGACCCCGCCGAGCGCGTCGACGAACGCGATCTCGAGCGCCATGAGCGGCTCGTCGCACGCCATCTCGGTCATCCCGTCGACGCCGATCGAGATCGCCCCGTCGTCGCCGACCTCGTACGTGCCGCCGTAGAGGTTGCACGCGGCCGTGCCGCCGGCCTCGCCCCCCTCGAGCCGGAGCGTCACACGGGCGTCCCCCGGGGCCTCGTCCACGAGGGCGTCGATCGAGCTTTCGCCGAGGATCCAGGTGACGCCCTCGAGCTCCACGTCCTCACCGGGAGCCGACGGCTCGTCCGCGCAGGCCGCCGCGAGCACGACGAGGGGGACGAGAGCCAGGGATCGGAGGGTGCGCATCCGGGCATCCTTTCCTTCAGGGCTTCCGAGCCTGGGACGGACCGAGCCCCACGGCCGGTTCCTCTGCCCTGGGGTCGGCAGCGCTCGCGATGACGGCGCCTGGTCGATGGGTCAGGATGACGGTACATCCGACCTCGGAGGGAGTGACGCATCGATGCCCGCCGTGCCGCGCCCCGCGAAGCGCTCGTGGTGGCTCGAGGAGGCGCTCGCGCGCCCCGAGCTCGCCGGCCCGGACGCCCCGCCGCTCCGCGGCGACACGACCGCCGACGTCGTGATCCTCGGCGGCGGCTACACGGGGATGTGGACGGCGTGGTTCCTCAAGGAGCGCGAGCCGGACATGGACGTCGTCCTGCTCGAGGCCGACATCTGCGGCGGCGGGCCGAGCGGCCGCAACGGCGGGTTCTGCGACGGCTGGTGGGGCCACATCGGCGACATGGTGCGGACGTACGGCGAGTCCGACACGCTGGAGCTGCTCATGACCTGCGGGCGCTCCCCCGCCGAGATCGGCGCGTGGTGCGAGCGCCACGGCGTCGACGCGTGGTTCACGCAGGGCGGCGACCTCGCGGTCGCGACGAGCCCGAGTGCCGAGGGCCGATGGGAGAGCACGATCCAGGCGGCCCGGCGGCTCGGCGTCGAGGACGAGTACCTGGCGCTCACGCCCGAGGAGGTCCAGGAACGGTGCGCCTCGCCGGCGTTCGGCGGCGGCATGCTGATCGCCGACGCCGCGAACGTGCAGCCGGCTCGGCTCGCGCGGGGTCTCCGCAAGGTCCTGCTCGAGCGCGGCGTCCGGATCTTGGAGGGCACGCCGGTCACGCGCTTCCGCGCCTCGCGGCCGGCGCTCGCCGAGACCCCCGGCGGCACGGTCCGCGCCGGGGAGGCCGTGATCGGGCTCGGCGCGTGGGCCACGTGGTGGAGGGCGTTCAAGGCGGTCCTCACGGTCCGCGGCTCGTACATGGTCATCACGGCCCCGGCGCCCGACCGCCTGGAGCGGATGAACTGGACCGGCGGCGAGCAGGTGCGCGACCTCCGGTCTTCGATCCACTACGGGCGCACGACGCCGGACGGACGGATCGCGCTCGGGCTCGGCGGGCTACAGCCCGACCTGGCCCGGCGGATCGACCACCGGTACGACTCCGAGGAGCGGTACGCCCTGCGCGTCGCGCAGGACGTCGCCCGGCTGTTCCCGGCGTTCGCCGACGTGCCGATCGAGGCCGCGTGGGGCGGTCCGATCAACGTGAGCGGGTTCACGATGCCGTTCTTCGGCTCGATGGGCGCTGCCGGGAACGTCCACTACGGCCTCGGCTTCACGGGGAACGGGGTCGGCCCGAGCCATCTGGGCGGCAAGATCCTCACGGCGCTCGCCACGCACGCCGAGGACGGCTTCACGCGCCTTGCCGTCGTGAGCCGGGAGCCGAAGCGCTTCCCGCCCGAGCCGATCCGCTCGCCCGGCATGATGGCGGCCAACGCCGCGATCCGGCGGAAGGACGACCTCGAGGACGCCCGCCGGCGCGTCGACCCGCTCACCGGGTTCGTCGCCCGGCTGCCGCGGCGGATGGGCTTCGGCCTGGGGCCGCGATGAGGTCCCGATGAGCCCGAGGAGATCGCGCCCGGGCCTGCCTCGTCCGGCCGACGGCTCCTGGTGGCTCGAGGAGTGCCTGGCGCTGCCGGGGTTCGCCGGGCCCGAGGCCCCCCCGCTCGGGCGCGACACGACGGCCGACGTCGTGATCATGGGCGGCGGCTACACCGGCCTTTGGACCGCGTGGTTCCTCACCGAGCGCGAGCCCGGGATCGACGTCGTCCTGCTCGAGCAGGGGATCTGCGGCGGCGGCCCGAGCGGCCGGAACGGCGGCTTCTGCAACGGCTTCTGGGAGGAGGCCGACCTTCTGATCGCCGAGCTCGGACCCGAGGGCGCGCAGCGGACGGCGCTCGCGGCCGAGGCCTGCGTCGACGAGATCGGGGCGTGGTGCGTGGAGCACGCCGTCGACGCCTGGTTCGACCCGGTCGGCCATCTCGGCGTCTCGACCTCGGCGGCGCAGGACGGCGCGTGGCGCGAGACGGTCGAGGCGACCCAGAGCCTGGGCTCGGACTGGTACGTCGAGCTCACGCCGGTGCAGATCCGCGATCGATGCGAGTCGCCGGTCTTCCGGGCCGGCGTCCTCACCCCGGGCGCGGCGATCGTCCAGCCGGCGCGCCTGGCGCGTGGGCTTCGCCGCGTCCTGCTCGAGCGCGGCGTCCGGATCCACGAGCGCACCCCGGTGACGCGCTTCCGCGGCGGCCGTCGCGCGGTCGAGGTGGGGACACCGTTCGGCACCGTGCGAGCGAGGGCGGGGGTGCTCGGCATCGGTGCCTACGCCGCGCCGCTGAAGCCGTTCCGCCGCACGGTGCTCCCACGCGGGACGTACATCGTCCTCACCGAGCCGATCCCCGACCGCCTCGAGGCGCTCGGGTGGACCGGCGGCGAGGGCGTCTACGACTTCCGCTCGGCGCTGCACTACGTCCGCACGACGCGCGACGGGCGGATCGCGTTCGGCGCGGCCTCCTCGCGCGCCGGCCTCGGGACGGGGCTCGGCCCCAGGCTCCGGTACGACGAGCGCAGCGTGCGCCGACTGCTCCACGACTTCGCCCGGTGGTTCCCCACGCTCGCCGACGTCCGGTTCGAGTGCGCCTGGGGCGGCCCGATGGACGTGACCGGGCTGCACCTCCCGTTCTTCGGGACGCTGCCGGGGGGCGGCGTGCACTACGGGCTCGGCTACACGGGCGGTGGGGTCGGTCCGTGCCGGCTGGGCGGCCAGATCCTGTCGGGCCTGGCGCTCGGGGTCGAGGACGAGTACACGACGCTGCCGCTCGTGGGCGTACGGCCCAAGCCCTTCCCGCTCGAACCCGTCCGCTCGGTCGGCGCCGCGATCGCGCAGGAGGCGATCGTCCGCAAGGACGAGGCCGAAGACGAGGGCCGCCGCCCGAACCGCCTGATCGACCTCACCGCGCGGCTCCCGCGCCGGATGGGCTACCACCTGGGACCGTAGCGCCCGCCGAGACGGGGGCGCTCGGCCCGAACCCTCCCGGCTCACGCCTGCCACCGTCGTAGGCTGGAGGTTCACGGGAGGGCCGTGCCGTGGCCGACGTCATCGTCGCCGACAACCTCACGAAGTCCTACGGGACCCGCCGGGGCGTGGTCGAGCTCACCTTCGCCGTCGCCCCGGGCGAGGTGTTCGGCTACCTGGGGCCCAACGGCGCGGGCAAGACCACGACGATCCGGACGCTCCTGGACCTCCTGCGACCGACGAGCGGCCGGGCGACGGTGCTCGGGCTGGACTCACACCACGACAGCGTCCGGATCCGCGGCCGGGTGGGGTACCTGCCGGGCGAGTTCTCGCTGTACGACCGGATGACCGGCGGGGAGTACCTGACGTACCTGGGCAACCTGCGCGGCGGCGTGCCCGCCGACCACATCCGTGACCTGGCCGAGCGCCTGGACGTGGAGCTCGGCATCCGCATCAAGACGCTCAGCCACGGCAACCGGCAGAAGCTCGGTCTGGTCCAGGCGTTCATGCACCGACCCGAGCTGCTGATCCTGGACGAGCCGACCCAGGGACTGGACCCGCTGATCCAGCAGGTGTTCTACGAGCTCGTGGAGGAGACCCGAGCCGACGGCCGCTCGGTGTTCCTGTCCTCGCACGTGATGCCCGAGGTCGAGCGCGTGTGCGACCGCGTCGGGATCATCCGCGAGGGGCGCCTGGTCGCCGTCGAGGACATCGGCGATCTGCGCGCGAAGGAGATCCGCACGCTCGACATCCACTTCGCGGCGCCGCTCCGTCCGGACGCCTTCGACGGCGTCCCCGGCGTGCACGAGGCCGAGGTGTTCGGCGACGTCGCACGCGTAACGGTGGGCGGGACGATGGACGCGGTCATCAAGCGCGCCGCCGCGTTCGAGATCGTCGACCTGCGCAGCCACGAGCTCGGCCTGGAGGAGATCTTCCTCGCGTTCTACGGGGGTGACGGCGGTGGCGAGTGAGGCGCTCCGCGCTCGGCCGATGCTGCGGACGGTGCTCGGCAAGACGCTGAGCGAGCAGCGGCGCTCGCTCCTGTGGTGGGCGCTGGGGCTGTTCCTCGCCGGCGCGACGTACGCGCCGTTCTACCCGAGCATCGTGGAGAACGCCGCGACGTTCGACCAGTACATGGAGAGCATGCCCGAGTTCATGAAGGAGGCGTTCCTCGGCGCGAGCGGCGACTTCACCTCTCCCGCCGGCTACCTGAACACCGAGCTGTTCAACCTGTTCGCGCCGCTGCTCCTCCTCCTGTTCGCGATCGGAGCCGGGGCGAGGGCGATCGCGGGCGAGGAGGAGCGGCGGACGCTCGACATCCTGCTCTCGACGCCGGTGCCTCGGCGCCAGGTCGTGATCCACAAGTACGGCGCGATGCTCGTGGGCGGCGTCCTCCTCTCGGTCGCGCTCTGGCTGTCGGTCCCGCTCACCGGCCCGCCGTTCGACCTGAACCCGAGCCTCGTGGACCTCACCGCGGCGGTGTTCATGTGCTTCCTGCTCGCGATGGCGTTCGGGGCGATCGCGCTCGCGATCGGCGCGGCGACCGGCCGTCGGGCGCTCGCGGTCGGCGTGACGGCGGGGGTCGCGGCCGGGACGTACCTGCTCGACCTGCTCGTCCCCGCGATCGAGTCGATCGAGTTCCTCCAGCTGCTCTCGCCGTTCCACTACTACCTGGGAGCCGAGCCGATGATCCGCGGCCTCGACGTGGGGAACTCGCTCGTGCTCGCGGGGATCGCCGCGGTCGCGTTCGGCGCCGCGCTCGTGCTGTTCGAGCGCCGGGACCTGGCCGCCTGAACGCTACGGGATGGGGAAGGGCTCGTAGCCGGGCGCCGTCATCGGCCACGGGGCCGCGCGCTCCCATGCCTCCCCGAGCGTGAGGACGAGGTCGTCGCGGAACCGCGGGCCCACGACCTGCAGACCGAAGGGCACCCCGTTCGGGCTCACGCCGGCCGCCTATGATGCCTGGAAGCAGCGCGTGTGGGGCGC
>DAIUEM010000139.1:0-6258 GCA_036845105.1 Actinomycetota bacterium
CATCGTCGACCTCGCGCTCGAAATCACGGGCGCGCGGTACGGCGCGCTCGGCGTGATCGGTCCGGACGGGCACCTGGCCGAGTTCGTGACCGCCGGCATCGACGACGACGCGCGGGCGGCGATCGGCGATCCTCCGGTCGGCCGGGGGGTCCTCGGGGTCCTCATCGAGGAGGGACAGCCGGTCCGGCTGGACGACATCCGCTCGCACCCCCGCTCCGTCGGCGTCCCCCCGCATCACCCGCCGATGACCTCGTTCCTCGGGATGCCCATCGTCGTGCGCGGGACGGTGTTCGGGGACATCTACCTGGCCGAGAAGACCGGCGGGTTCACCGACGAGGACGAGGAGGCCCTCGGCGTCCTCGCCACGCAGGCGGGGGTGGCGATCGAGAACGCCCGGCTCTACGCCGAGGCGCGTCGCGGCGAGCGGATGCTCGACGCGTTCCGCGAGATCGCGCTCTCGATCCTGTCCGGCACGGGCTCGGACGAGGCGCTACGGCTCGTGGCCCGTCATGCGATGGAGCTGGTCGAGGCCGACCTGTCGACGATCACGGCCCTGGATCCGGTCGGGCGGCTCGCGTTGCAGGTCGCGGAGGGCGCGCACGCCGACGAGCTGCGCGGCGCGACGTTCCCGCCGAAGGGCTCGATCGCCGGCGAGGTGATCCGCGCCGGACGCTCGATCCTGGTGCCCGACGCGGCGCGCGATCCCCGGGCGTACCAACCCGTCGTCAGGCTCGGGGACATGGGTCCGATGATCCTCGTCCCGCTCGCCGAGCGCGGACGCGCGATCGGCACCCTGAACGCGTCACGCGTGCGCGGCGGGCGGCCGTTCACGCAGGAGGACGTCGAGCTGCTCCAGCGCTTCGCCGACCAGGCCACGATCGCGGTCGAGTACGCACGCGCGCAGCGCGAGGCGCAGCGCGTCGCCATCATGGAAGACCGCGAGCGTATCGCCAAGGAGCTCCACGACGGCGTGATCCAGTCGCTGTTCGCGGTCGGGATGGGGCTGCAGGGAACGGCGCTCATGAGCGGCGACCCCGAGGAGGCGCAGCGGATCGAGGGCGCCGTCGCCGAGCTCGACCGCGTGATCCGCGACCTCCGGAACTACATCTTCGGGCTGCGGCCGGGGATCCTCGCCGACCGACAGCTCGACCAGGCGCTGCGGCAGACGGCGCAGGAGTTCGAGGAGCGCTCGGGCGTGGTCACCGTCGTCGAGATCGACGAGACCGTCGCCGCCGAGCTCGCGTCCTCGGCCGCGGACGTGATCCAGGTGGCCCGCGAGGCGCTGTCGAACGTGGGACGTCACGCGGAGGCCACGACGTGTCGCGTGAGCCTGCGGCGAGAGGACGGCGACGCGGTCCTCGAGGTGGACGACGACGGCCGGGGCTTCGATGCCGCGACCTCGCGCAGGGGCGACGGGCTCTCGAACCTCGAGCAGCGGGCCGAGGCCCTGGGCGGGAAGACCTCGATCGTGAGCGCCCCCACCCAGGGCACGACCGTGCGCCTGGTGATCCCGCTCGAGGGGATCGCCGTCTAGGCCTGGGACGACCGGGCGGCTACCCGACGATCAGGGCCGTCACCATCCCGAACATCCCGTGGGGTCCCTCGACGTGCGGCAGGATGTGGCAGTGGTAGGCCCACACCCCCGGGTAGTCCGCCTGCACGAGGATGTCGAACCGCTGACCGGGCGCCACCATCAAGGTGTCCGCCATGTAGGGCTGGTCGAGGGGGAACCCGTCCACGGCGACCACCTCGAAGTGGTAGCCGTGCAGGTGCATCGGGTGGATCTGCGCGCCGTCGTTCGCGAGGTGGACCAGCACGTCGTCGCCGAGGTCGGCGACGATCGGCTCGGTGGCCGGGAAGCTCTTGCCGTTCAGGACGTACCCGGTCGGGCCGTCGCCCATGAACAGCGTCGACTCGACCTCGATCTTCTCCCCGTAGACCTCCGAGAACCCGCCCTCGGGCTCGATGTAGATCGCGCCGTACATCCCCTTGCCGACCTGCTCCGTCGAGTTGAAGTGCGAGTGGTAGACGTACATGCCCGGCGGGTCCACGACCTCGAACTCGTACGTGAAGAAGCCGCCCGGCATGATCGGGTCCTGCGTGATGTACGGCACGCCGTCCATGCCGTTCGGGACGGTCACGCCGTGGAGATGCATCGTCGTCGGCTGGCTCATCTCGTTGCGGACGATGATCCGGACCCTGTCGCCGGGGTTCACACGCATCTCGGGTCCGGGGACGGTCCCGTTGAAGCCCATCGCGTCCACGAAGACGCCGGGCTCGGTCTCCCACCGCACCTCCTGCGCCGTGAGCTCGAAGACCTTCCAGCCGTTCTCGATCGTGGGCTCGAGGGGTTCGTTGCCACGTCCCTCGGTCTTCGCCGGGAACGCCTTCATGCTGGACGCGTGGCCCTCGAGCATCTCCTGCACGGTCGTACCGCCGACCGAGGTCATCGAGTGACCCGTCGCGCCCGTCGCGCCGGCCGCGCCCGTCGTGCTCGTCGGGGCCTCCGCGTCCTCCGAGACCGTCAGCGTGCCGACCATGCCGACGTCCTCGTGGCCGGCAACGGTGCAGGAGATCTTGTAGTCGCCCGCCGCGAGCGCGGGGACGACAAGGGTGGCGGTCTCCCCCGCCTGCAGCTGGGCGGTCTCCTCGACGCCCTCGCCCGTGTCCACGGCGAACGTGTGCGGGGAGCTGCCGTCGTTCGACACGTCGAAGACGATCTCCTGACCGGCCGGGACGGTGAGCTGCTGGGGGTTCAGGGCGAAATCGGTGAGCGACATGGCGTAGGTGCCGGAGGCGGTCGGGACCGCCGGGTCACCCCCGTCGTCGCTCGCCGAGGCGGCGCCGCCGCAGGCGGCGGCCACGAGGGCCATCGCGAGGGCGCCGACCACCACACCCCACGGGCGGGTGCGAGTCATGCGGGCGTCTCCTTTCGGGCAACGGGCGCACGGCGGTGGGGGGCCGCCGTGCAGGTGCCATCTTAGAGGCGAACGGCCCGGTCGACATGGGCCGTTAGGCCCCGGTGGTCCCCCTCGCAAGCGTGGAGACGGCCTCGAGGAGCTCGGCGTGATCGGGGTGGCGGCGGAGCCGGAGGAGCTGGCCCTCGATCTGCTCGCCGGGATGCGACCCGAGGGCCACCACGCGAGCGCCCGCCAGCAGGTACAGGGCGAGGATCTCCTCGGACGCCGTGCCCATCATCACGGCCTCGCTGTCGGTGCTCATGTCGAGCACCGTCAGATCCGCCTCCTCGAGCAGCGGGCACGTGCCGTCGCGCGCACCGACGCACGTGTAGTCGGGCTCGGTCGGCCCGGGGCATACGAGCACGTCGAAGCCCGCCCCCTCCAGCCACGAGCCGAACCGCTCGCGCTCGGTGGGATCGGCCTCGACGACGAGGACGGTACCGCGGCCGGCGGTCATCGGGCGAAGTCTGCGTCGCGGCCCCCGCCCGGGTTGCGAGCCACGGGTCCCAGGCTCAGCGGGTCGTTCGCCCCTCCGCACCGCGCTCGACGCCCGCCCATCCTTGCGGACCATGTTCATCCGGTACTTCCTCGACCTGCCGATGCCGTTCGAGACGCTCGAGAGCGCGCTCGTGGCCGAGCCCGAGGCGTGGCTCCCCGGGCTCGCCCGCGACGCCGAGAGCCGCGGCGAACGCCTGCTCGCCGAGGTCGGATTCGCGGTCGACGACGCCCACCGTCTGGACAAGCGGGTCGAGATCGAGTTCGGCGACCCCCACCGGATCCCCATGAAGACGATCCTGCCGATGACCTGGAGCGCCACGGGGGTCGAGGGCCTGTTCCCGTCGCTCGACGCCGACCTCGAGGTCGCGTCGCTCGGCCCGAGCCGCACCCAGCTCTCGATCAGCGCGCGGTACAAGCCGCCGATGGGGGCGCTCGGGCGGGCCCTGGACCGCGCGCTGCTGCACCGGGTGGCCGAGGCGACGGCGAAGGACTTCCTCGACCGCGTCGGCGAGGCCATCCAGATGCGGGTCGTCCCCCGCTGACACGCCGGCCACCCCCCTGCCGGTAGGATGTAGGGCCGTGGCGAAGCCTCCCCTGCGTGTGCTGCTCGTCGACGACCACGAGGTCGTTCGCAGCGGCGTGAAGGCGCTGCTCCAGGCGACCGACGATATCGTCGTCACGGCCGAGGCCGGCTCGGTCCGCGAGGCGATCGACGAGGCCGACCGCACCCGCCCCGACGTGGTCGTCATGGACGTTCGGCTGGCAGACGGGAGCGGCATCGAGGCGACGCGAGAGATCCGGGCGAAGCACCCGAAGACCGCGGTCGTCATGCTCACGTCGTTCGCCGACGACGAGGCGCTGTTCGCCTCGATCATGGCCGGTGCCTCGGGCTACGTGCTCAAGCAGGTCAAGGGCGGCGAGCTCGTGCGGGCGATCCGCACGGTCGGCAAGGGGGAGAGCCTGCTCGACCCCGCCGTCACGAACGCGGTGTTGGAACGCCTCCGGAAGGGAAAGCACCTCCTCAAGGACGAGAAGCTCGCCCGCCTGTCGCCGCAGGAGGAGCGCATCCTGTCGCTCGTGGCGGACGGGAAGACGAACAAGGAGATCGGCGAGGAGCTGAACCTGGCGGAGAAGACCGTCAAGAACTACGTCTCGAGCATCCTGTCGAAGCTCGAGGTGGCCCGCCGCGCCGAGGCCGCCGCCTACCTCGCACGGCACACGACGACGCCGGGCACGCAGGGCTAGCCCGCGCCGAACCGAACGCCCGCACACCGACCCAGGGGACGGGTCGCGAGCCGCGGGGCACCCGGGGAACGGCCGGCCTCGCCGTTCCCGGCTCCCGCCGACCGGGGATGGAGGATGCGATGGACGAGCGCCGAGGACCGATCCGCTTCGGTGAGCCCATGTTCGCTCGGTTCATGTTCGCCTCGAGCACGGCCGCGTGGATCTGGTTGCTCCCCCGCCTGTACCTCGGGTACGAGTGGACGAAGTCCGGGTGGGAGAAGGTGACCGACCCGGCCTGGATGACGAGCGGCCAGGGGCTGCAGGGGTTCGCGGCATTCGCGTCGACCGAGCTCACGCAGGGCGAGCACCCGGCGGTGAACTTCGGCTGGTACGCGGCGTTCCTGCGATGGATCGCCGAAGACTCGTACCCGTGGATGTCGAAGATCGTCTCGGTTGGCGAGCTCGCGGTCGGCATCTGCCTGATCCTCGGGCTGTTCACCGGGATCGCGGCGTTCCTGGCGGGGACGCTGTCGTTCTCGTTCGGTCTTGCGGGCGTGGCGGGCGTGAACCCGCTGTTCTTCCTGATCGAGATCCTGCTCGTGCTCGCGTGGCGCAACGCCGGGTACATCGGCCTGGACCGGTGGGTCCTACCGGCGCTCGGGACGCCGTGGGAGCCGGGCACCCTGTTCCGAGAGCGCGCCGAGGAGCGCGCCCCTCGCGAGCTGGCCTGACCCGCACCGATCCGACCCCGGGACCCCCGCGGGACCGCCCGCGGGGGTCCCCGCGCGGCCAAGGCCTGGCTACCTCGGCGCCGGCCGCTACCTGGGACTCCAGGAGCGGTGGAACCGCCTGGCCGCCGTGCGGAGGCTCCCGGTCCTGAAGTAGGCCGGAGGGCACACGGAGACGAGGCCACGCGGCTCACCCCGAAGGGTCGCGCGGCGAGATGATGGAGGCGGGGCGATCACCTCGCCTCCATCGTCCTGCAGGCACGAAACGGGAGCGGACCATGAGCGAGCACGGCACCCAGATCACGGTCGACGGCAACGAGGCGGCGGCGCGCATCGCCCACAAGCTGTCCGAGGTCATCGCCATCTACCCGATCACGCCCTCGACCGCGATGGGCGAGCTGTCGGACGCCTGGTCGGCCGCGGGGAGACCGAACCTGTGGGGCGTGGTTCCCGACGTGGTCGAGATGCAGAGCGAAGGTGGGGCCGCCGGCGCCCTCCACGGCGCCCTGCAGGCGGGATCGATGTGCACGACCTTCACGGCCTCCCAGGGCCTCCTGCTGATGCTCCCCAACATGTTCAAGATCGCCGGCGAGCTGACGCCGACCGTGATCCATGTCGCGGCCCGTGCCCTCGCGACCCACGCCCTGTCGATCTTCGGTGACCACAGCGACGTGATGGCGGCGCGGACCACCGGGTGGGCGATGCTGAGCTCCTCGGACGTCCAGGCGGCGCAGGACCTCGCGCTCGTCGCCCACGCCGCGACCCTCGAAGCCCGTGTGCCGTTCCTGCACTTCTTCGACGGGTTCCGGACCTCGAGCGAGGTCAACGTCATCGAGGCCGTCGACGAC
>DAIUEM010000140.1:0-6228 GCA_036845105.1 Actinomycetota bacterium
TCCTCGTCGGCGCCGACGGACCGGGCTCGGACGTCGCGCGGCGGACCGGGCTCGGTGTCAACCGGTCGTTCCTGTCGGGCGTCGAGGCCGAGCTCGAGGGCGTCGGTCACGTCGAGGAGCGCCTCCACGTCTTCCTGGACTCGGTGCTCGCGCCCGGTTACATCGGCTGGGTCGTCCCGGGCGTCGGGATCACGCAGGTCGGGCTGGCGTGCCGCCGGCCGCATCGACCGAACCTCGAGGCGTTCCTCTCACACGTCTCGGCCGTCGTGGACGTCGCGGGTGCCCGCCGGGTCGGGCGGCGCGGCGGGCTCATCCCGGTCGGTGGGCCGGTGCGCCCCTTCGCGTCCCGGGACGTCGTGCTCGTCGGCGACGCGGCGGGTCTCGTGTCGCCGCTCACGGGCGGCGGGATCCACTCGGCGCTCCGGTCGGGGCGGGCGGCCGGGGTCGCGCTCGCCGGTCACCTGCTCGACGGCGCACCGGCTCTCGACAGGGCGCTCGCCGGCACGTACCCGCGGTACGCGGCGAAGCGGGCGCTGCGCGCGGCGCTCGACCTCGGGCCGCCGAACACCCTCCTCGATCTCGCGCTGGACAGCCGGTGGTTCCGTGCGCTCGCCCAGACGGTGTTCTTCCACCATCGAGGGCTGCTGTCGTCGGCCGCGTGGCGCGACCTGCTCGGGGTTCGCCCCGGATCAGAAGACGTGATGCGCAGCGACGGAGCGCACGCGCCCGTCGTCCCGTAGGATCTGTAGGTACCAGCAACGGAGGCCGAGGCTGGTGGCGAGCACGGTCCCCTCCCACGTGCGTCGGCCCGGCTCCATGACGTGGATCCTCGCCCCAACCGGAGACTCGGAGATCACCGGTACCGGCTGTTCACCACCCAAGGTTCCGGCGGTGTGCGCGTCTCTCGTGAACGTCACGGGTCTCCTCCGATCCGCAGGGCTCGAAGGTAGCGCGGGGGCTCGCCGAAGGCATGGGCCGAGCGTCCACGATCGGGGGGCCGCTCGACGTCCCTCCTTCGTCGTGGCCCGATCGCCCTACGACGTAGCCCGACGGCGCGACGCGAGCCGTCTCCGCACTACTCGGCGGCCATCCCCTCCATCCGGCGCCTCGCCTCGACCTCCTCGCGGAACCCGGGGCGCATGTAGGCCGGCACGCTCCCGTCGGTCTCCGCCGGTCGCCCGGCGCGCGTCGCCGGCGCATCGATCTCCGCCGGTCGCCCGGCGCGCGTCGCCGGCGCATCGGCCTCCGCGACCTTCGGCCGCTGAGCCCGACGTGTTCGCCAGGCACCGGCCAGGGCGAAGACGATCGCCGTGAGCACGGAGAGCACGGCGAGGACCGCCGCCGCGGTGAGGGCTCGGCCGACCCACGGGTACCACTGCTCGCGAGACTCCTCTACGATCGCCGCGTGCGAGCGGACGAGCTCGGCCGTCACAAGCGTCGGCGGCTGCCCCACCTTGACCGACGTGAGCGTGTGGAACCGCTCGCCCTGGACGGTGCTCCGTGAGGATCCGGCGATCGAGGCGTGGACGTCGTCGCGCATCTTCGCGTGCCGCTCGCCCACCAACCCTCGGTCGTTCGAGAACAGGACCGTGCCGTCCTGCCCCCACAGCAGGATCTCGGTGATCGGGCCGGCGAGCACCCGCTCGCGGACCGACGCGAGGAGCTCGTCGTACCTGGCGCCGCGGACGGGGGCGGTCGCATCCCTGGGAAGCAGGAGCGGCTGAAGCACGTCCGTGCTGAGCTTGCGGGCGTCGCGCGTGGCGTCGGCCTCGAGCTCGCTCTGGAGGTACCGCGTGGCCCCGTACGAGACACCCGCCCCCAGCAGGCAGATCACGGCGAGCGTCGCGAAGAGCGCTCGCAGCTCCCGGCCTCGGTTCTTGCGTTCGGGCATGCAGCCCTTCCCTCCGGCGTCCCCGAGAGGTATCGGCACGAGGTACCCCCGAGCCTGAGCGTCGGCGGACCCGTCGTCGACACGGGAGACGACGCTCGGCCCGTGGGCAGCCGGCGCGACCCGATCCTCGATCGCCGCGAGCGTACGGCCTTCGTTCGACCCGCTCGACACGCTGCCTCTTACGACATAGGTCCTATCGACCGGACGGCGATCCGCGCCTATGCTCGGCGCACCCCTGCAGGAGGACGTGGATGCGTCGTTCGGTCGTGCTGTCGCTCGCGATGTGCCTGGCGGTCGCGCTGTCGATGCCGGCGCCCGCCTCCGCGACGAGTCCCCGGGAGCCGCGGCGCACGGCGCGGCCCGGCCCCGCGCTCCGGGACCTCGATGGGGACGGGGTCGGGGACGTCCTCGAGGCGCGGATGCGCGGGAAGCCGCTCGACCGCCGGTACGACGTCGTCGTGACGACCGACGGCTCGGTCGGCGTGGCGGCCTCGAGACGCGCGGTCGGCGCCTTCCGCGTCCTGCGACGCCTGCCGATCGTCGACGGCTTCTCGGCCGTGGTGACGGGCCGACAGGCGCTCGCCCTCGCGAGGATGCCGGGCGTCGAGCGGGTCGAGGCGAACGTCACCGTCCACGCCACGATGGACGCGGCTGGCTCGGACTTCGGGGTGGATCGCGCGCGGACCGAGCTCGGCCTGACCGGCGCCGGCGTCGGCGTGTGCGTGCTCGACACCGGCGTCGACCCCGACCACGAGCAGCTCGACTCGACCACGATCGTGTTCCAGGACTTCGTCGGGTCCGCGACGGACCCGTACGACGACCACGGCCACGGCACGCACGTGGCCTCGATCCTGCTCGGCGACGGGACCGGCGGGCCGAACGCCGGGAAGTTCCGCGGCGTGGCGTCCGACGCGGCGCTCGTGGCCGGGAAGGTCCTCGACGCGAACGGCTCGGGGAGCACTGACGCCATCGTCGAGGCGGTCGGCTGGTGCGCCGACGAGCCGAGCGTCGACATCATCTCGATGAGCCTGGGGTCGCTCCTCGGCTCCGACGGCACCGACGCCCTCAGCGAAGCGGTGAACGCCGCCGTCGACGCCGGCAAGGTCGCCGTGGTCGCCGCCGGCAACTCGGGCGACGGCCCGTCCTGGGTCGGCTCGCCGGGCGCCGCGACGGGCGCCATCACGATCGGCGCGGCCGCCGAGTGGTCCGCCGCGCCGGGCGCGCCGAACCACTCCGACGGCGTGCACCTCGCGTACTTCTCGAGCCGCGGTCCGACGATGGACGGCCGAACCAAGCCCGACGTCGTCGCCCCGGGGGACACCATCACCGCGGCCGAGCAGGGCACCGCCGCCGGCTACATCACCCACAGCGGCACCTCGATGGCGACGCCCTTCGCCGCCGGGGCGATCGCGCTCGCGCTCGAGGCGAAGCCGAGTTGGACACCGGCGCAGGTGCGCTCGGCCGTCGAGGGGACGGCGCAGGACCGCGGAGCGCCCGGCAAGGACGACGACTGGGGCGCCGGGCTGCTCGACGCCTACGCCCTCGCGGCGCAGGCGAAGGGTCTGTCGGGCAAGACGCAGTTCCCCGCGCACACGCACGTGAGCGCGAGCGTGCCGGACGACGGGATGTGGACCCACGCGTTCACGCTCGGGAGTGGCGACCTCGGGGTTCCGATCGCCGCCACGATCCTCGTCGACGGCACGTGCACGTTCTTCATCCCCGACCTCGGCTGTCTGGACGACAACTGGTCGCCCGACCTCGATGCTCGCCTGATCGACCCCACCGGGCTCGTGCTCGACCGGAGCACGTGCGCGCTGGGTGCGGAGTGCGGGATCGGCCGCCAGGAGACGCTCCACGCGATGCCGACGGTCGCCGGGACGTACACGATCCAGGTCTTCCCGTTCGCCGGCAGCCCGAACGACGGCCTGGGCGGCACGTTCGAGTTCGACCTGTCGCGCGGGCCGGCAGGCTCGGCGCCCCCGCCACCGCCGCCCGACGGGATGCACGTGAGCGACCTGGACGGGACCGCTGCGCAGGTCACCGTCCAGCGGTGGGTGGCACGGGTGACGATCCGCGCGCACGACGCCTCGGAGACGCCGCTCGAGGGCGTCCTCGTGCGAGCTCGGTGGAACGCGAGCTCGACCACGGTCTCGTGCACGACGAAGGCGAACGGGTCGTGCAGGATCTCCAAGCGCTGGGCGAACTCGCGAGCGAACGTGAGGCTCACCGTGCTCTCGCTCGTCTCTTCGGGCTTGACCTACGCGCCGGCGGACAACCACGATCCGGACGGCGACAGCACCGGCACCGTGATCACCGTCGCCCGCCCGTAGCGACCCGCACCCCCTCTGACCAGCCACTTCGCGGCCTGGTTGACGCGGAGCGCTACTCGGAGACCGGTGATAGCCTGGCGCCGGTTCGCTGGCGACCGAGCCCGCCGACACGTCAGTGGATCCATCGGCGCACGCCGGTCGCCCCCGAGAGAAAGGGGTGGCCCCCGCATGAGAGCACGCTCCGTGCTTGCCCCTGCACTCGGCTTCGTCCTCGCGATCGGCCTGGCGGTCACGCCGGCCGTGGGCGCGGAGAGCCCGCAGGTGAAGGACAAGATCCCGGTCGATGGGACGCCCTACATCGGGAAGATGAAGGTGCCCCGGCAGCCGTCGAAGGCCGAGGCCGCGGAGATCGTCGCCCAGAGCACGACGACCGAGTCGCAGTGCTTCGGGGACGACAAGACCCTGATCCTCACGATCCCGAGCAACGACCCGGCCAACCCGGGGACCCAGGACGTCGTCTTCTTCCGTGAGACGGACCCCGCCTCCACCGGCAAGGCGACCCTGTGGGTCGGGTGGGACTTCCTGACGACCGCGTACGGCCGCGAGGACGTCATCACGTGCGACCAGCTCGCGTACCTCCAGGGGCAGCTCGACGACATCGTCGCGACCGACGTGCACTACTTCGGGGCTTACACACAGCGCCCGGCCGGGAACGAGAACATCGACATCCTGATCTACAACATCGTCGACGAGGACTTCTACGACCCAGAGTTCGGCTCGTACATCGCCGGGTTCTTCTCGGTCGGGTTCCAGGAGCAGTTCGACCGGAACATCATCTTCGTCGACTCGCTGAACTGGGAGGCGTACCTGGGCAACACGCCGGACAGCCTCGACCCGTACCGGATCGAGGGGACCGTCGCGCACGAGCTCGAGCACCTGATCCACAACGACCACGACATCGACGAGGAGTCGTTCGTCGACGAGGGGCTGGCCGAGCTCGCCGTGTACCTGAACGGGTTCGGGCACACCGGGAACACGCTCTTCTACCTCGCGTACCACCGCGACAGCCTGACCCTGTGGGGCAGCCAGCTCGAGGACTACGGCTCGTCGTACCTATTCCAGCTGTACCTGCTCGAGAACTTCGGCTCGAAGACCGGCGACGTCTGGGACAACGCCTGGACGCTCAACATGGTCGACCAGCCGCTGAACGGGATCGCCGGCGTCGAGGCCCAGACCGGCAGGGAGTTCAACGACCTGTTCGACGCGTGGATCCTCGCGAACCTCGAGGACGAGCCTTCGGTGGAGAACGACGACGGCTTCCCGCTCGGCTACGAGGAGATCGAGCTCGACCCGTTCGTGAGCCCGATCTACGGACCGTGGTCGATCCGTCGAGCGATCAAGGACATCTACGGCGCGGACACCCACGGGAACCTGCCGATCAGCCGGTACTACGGCGGCTCGGTCTCGGGCTCCGTCGAGTTCCCGCTCGGCGCATCGGGTCCGTACGCCGCGATCTACAAGAGCTACGCCGGCGCGGCACAGTACCGCTCGGTGACCCTGCGCGGTGACGCCGTGGCGGGCGTCGCGCCCGTGGAGGGCACGTACGAGGTCGCGAGCGGCGGCGGCCACCAGCTCACCGACCGCACGCTCAGGCTGAACGCCCCCGTCGGCGGGACGCTCACCTTCTCGACGTGGTTCGACATCGAGGAGGACTGGGACTACGGGTTCGTCGAGGCCTCGACCGACAACGGGGCGAGCTGGGAGCCGCTCGTGGGGAGCATCACGCGCACGAGCATGAACCCGAACGCGTCGACGGCGTGGGCGAACTCCCTCGTCGCGGGCCAGGCGTCGACGGATGCGGCCATCACCGGCAACAGTGGCGGCTGGGTGGACGCGACGGTCACCCTGCCCGCGGCGTCCGGCGTCCTCGTCCGCTTCAACTACTACACGGACGAGGCCGTGAACGGACAGGGCTGGTTCATCGACGACGTCGCCGTCGACGGGTTCGCCGACGGGTTCGAGTCCGGGTCGAGCCGCTGGTCGCTCGGCGGCTGGACCGTGACGACC
>DAIUEM010000141.1:0-6211 GCA_036845105.1 Actinomycetota bacterium
CTTCCCTGCCTCGAGCGGCGGGGATCCTCGCTCCCGGTGGCCGCCTCGTCGTCATCAGCTACCACTCCCTCGAGGACCGCATCACCAAACGCTTCCTCCTCGCAGAGCCGACCCTCGAGGTCCTCACGAAGAAGCCCCTCACGCCTTCCAAGAGCGAATCCGCGCGCAACCCCAGATCCCGCAGCGCCAAGCTCCGAGCCGCCCAGAAGCACCCAACGGAGGAGGTCGCGTGAGTCTGGCCGCCCGTCGAGCGGCGCACCCGGAAGCGCCGGAGCCGCCCCACGGAGCGGGGGCTCCGAGGCGACCGAGGGAAGCCGAAGGAGCGAAGCGCCCCCCGCGCGATCGGGCGGCACCGGCGACCCCAGCGATCGCTCCGCGAAGGAAGAGGCACCACGTCGGCTTCGCGATCTTCGCCACGGTCGTCGTCGGCTCGATGGTGCTCGGGATCGTGACCCTGAACGCCCTGCTCGCCCAGCAGTCGTTCCGCATCGACGAGGCGGAGCGACGGATCGACGCGCTCGAGACCGAGCAGCTCGACCTGGTGCACGAGCAGGCACGACTGTCCGCCCCCGGCCGGATCGCCGCCTGGGCTCGCCGGAACGGAATGCGTCTCCCCGACGACATCCGATCCCTCCACGCGTTCGGCGACACCCGGTCGGCTCCGGCCGGGGCGGACACCTCCTTGCGGGAGCAGGGTGGATGAAGCGGCCTCCCGTCCGACGCCTCGTCGTGCTCTTCGCGGTGATGACGCTCGCGTTCGGCACGATCTTCGTCCGACTCACGGTCCTGCAGGTGAGCCAGGCTGCCTCGTTCCGCGACCGAGCGCTCGACCAGCGGGTGCGAAGGGTCGAGCTCCCGGCGGTCCGGGGGCAGATCCTCGACCGCAACGGCGAGGCCCTGGCGATCAGCCTGGAGGCCCGCGACGTGTACGCGGATCCGCGGTACGTGCGGGACCCGTGGGCCACGGCGGCCGAGCTCGCGCCGCTGCTCGACGCCGAGACCGGGGAGCTCGTGGAGCTCCTGACCCGGGACACGACCTTCGTGTACCTCGCGCGGCAGGTGGAGCGGGACCTCGCGGAACGGATCGAGGGGCTCGGGCTCGCGGGGATCGGCTTCCTCGAGACGAGCCGGCGGTACTACCCGGCGGGCTCGCTCGCCGCCCAGGTGCTCGGCTTCGTGGGGCTCGACGGCCAGGGGCTGTCGGGGCTCGAGCTCCGGTACGAGGACCTGCTCGCCGGCGAACCGGGTGAGCGTACCCAGGAGCTCGACCCGTACGGGCAGCCGATCGTGGGTGGGGTGGACGTCGAGCGGCCGCCGGTCCCAGGGTCGGCCGTACAGACGACGATCGACCGGGAGTTCCAGTTCCACGCGGAGCAGGCGCTCGCGGATGCGGTCCAGGCGAACCGAGCGCGGGGTGGGACGGTCATCGTCTTGGATCCTCAGACGGGGGACATCCTGGCCATGGCCAGCTATCCGTGGTTCGACCCGAACGCCTTCGCCGGATCCCGCCGGGGCACCTACCGTAACCGTGCGGTGACCGACGCCTTCGAGCCCGGCTCGACGAACAAGGTCATCACCGCCGCAGCGGCCGTGGACCGTCGCGCGATCGGGCTGCGCCACGAGCTCTCCGTCCCGTGGCAGATGGAGGTCGGCGACTTCACGATCCACGACGCCCACGAGCACGGGATCCAGCGCATGACGATCGGCGACATCATCGCCGAGTCGAGCAACATCGGGACCGTCATGGTCGCCCAGCGCCTCGGGGAATCGGCCATGGACGCCTACCTGTCGAGGTTCGGGCTCGGACGCTCGACCGGCGTCGGGTTCCCGGGCGAGTCGTCCGGCATCCTGCCTCCCCTCTACGAGTGGACGGACACGAGCCTCGCGACGATCGCGTACGGTCAGGGGATCGCCGCGACGCCGCTGCAGATGGCCGCCGTCTACGCGACGATCGCGAACGACGGTCGCTGGGTCCAGCCGCGCCTCGTGCTCGGGACGCGAGGTCCCGACGGGACGGTCGAGCCGGCTCCCCGGCCGCCAACCCGTCGCGCCGTGACCGCCCGGACCGCGACGACCGTGGCGCGGATGCTCGCGAAGGCGGTCGCCGAGGGCACCGGGACCAACGCCACGATCGCCGGGTACCAGATCGCCGGCAAGACGGGGACCGCCCGCATCCCGTTGCCCGATCGCCCCGGCTACTACGAGGGCCAGTACGTGGCGTCGTTCATCGGGTTCCTGCCGGCGTCGGACCCGCAGGTCGTGATCGCCGCGATCCTGGACCGGCCGGTGACGGACTACGGCGGGATCGCCGCGGCGCCCTTGTTCCAGCGGATCGCGCGGTACGCGATCACGCGCCTGTCGATCGAGCCCGGTCGGCCGCTCCGCCCGCCGCCGACCGCCGGGTCGGAGCGATGACCGCCCGGGGGAGCGCGGCGAGGCAGGCGGTAGGCTCAGGGGCCGTGGTTCCATCCCCCCTCGGACGGCCCCTCGGCGACCTCCTCGCGGACCTCCCGCGCTTCGAGGTCCGTGGGGATCCGACGGAGCCGGTGACGTCGCTGCACTACCGCTCGAGCGAGACGGCTCGCGGTGGTCTGCTCTTCTGCATCCCCGGCGCCCGTCTGGACGGTCACGACTTCGCGGCCGAGGCCGTGGCGCTCGGAGCCTCGGCCCTCGTCGTCGAGCGGTGGCTCCCGAACGAGGCCACGCAGGTGCTCGTCCCGTCGGTGCGAGCGGCCATGGGTCCGATCTCGGCCGCGTTCCACGGGCGCCCGGCGGAGCGACTGCGGATGGTGGGGATCACCGGCACGAACGGCAAGACGACGACGACGTTCCTGCTCGAGTCCGTCTTCCGGGCCAACGGATGGACCCCCGGGGTGGTCGGCACCACCGGGACGCGCATAGACGGCCGGATCGTCCCGTTCCCGCGAACGACGCCGGAGGCGCCGGACCTGCAGCGTCTGCTCGCCGAGATGGTGGACGTGGGGGTCGACGCCGTCGCGATGGAGGTCTCCTCCCACGGGCTGCACCAGCACCGGGTCGACGGCACGCGGTACGAGGTCGCGGTGTTCACGAACCTCACGCAGGACCACCTCGACTACCACGCTTCCATGGAGGAGTACTTCGAGGCGAAGGCGCGGCTGTTCACGCCCGCGCTCAGCGACCGCGCCGTCGTGAACCACGACAGCGCCGAGGGCCGACGCCTCGCCGGATCGGGCTTGCCGACCGTGACGTTCGGGCTCGACCGGGGTGCCGACGTTCGGGCGACCGGGGTCCGGACCTCGCGCGAAGGCCTGTCGTTCCGGGTCGGGGGCCTCGAGGTGCGCTCGGCCCTCCACGGACTCTTCAACGTCGAGAACTGCCTGGCGGCCCTGGCCACCGGGCGCGAGCTCGGGGTGCCGGACGCCGTCACCGTCCGGGGCATCGCCGAGGTCCGCGGGGTCCCGGGCCGCCTCGAGACCGTCGAGGCGGGGCAGGCGTTCCTCGTGATGGTGGACTACGCCCACACGCCGGACAGCCTCGAGAACGTCCTGCGGACGGCGCGCCCGCTCGCCGCCGGTCGTCTCATCGTGGTGTTCGGATGCGGCGGCGACCGCGACCGTGCGAAGCGACCCCTGATGGGTCGTGTCGCGACCGAGCTCGCCGACCTGGCCGTGATCACGAGCGACAACCCGCGGAGCGAGGATCCGCTCGACATCGTGGTGGAGATCGAGGCGGGCGCGCGCGAGGGACGCGGCGCCTACACGGTCGAGGTCGATCGGCGCGTCGCGATCGGGCGCGCGATGCGCGAGGCGGGGCCGGACGACGTGGTCGTGATCGCCGGCAAGGGTCACGAGACCTACCAGGAGTTGGCCGGCCGCACGATCCCCTTCGACGATCGCGAGGTCGCCGCCGAGGAGATCCGGGCGCTCGGGGGCGCGTCGTGATCGCGCGTCGCCTGTCCGAGGTCGCCGCCGCCGTCGACGGTCGCGCGGTGGGCGAGGACGTGACCGTTTCCTCGGCCGCGAGCGACAGCCGCGCCGCCGTCCCGGGATCGCTGTTCGTCGCTCTCCCCGGTGAGCGCGTGGACGGCCACGAGTTCGTCGGCGAGGCGATGGCGCGTGGCGCGGTGGCTGCCCTGGTGACGCGTCCGGTGGACGCTCCGCACGTCGAGGTCCCGGACACCGGGGCCGCGCTCCTCGCGCTCGCCCGCGACGAGCGTCGCCGACGGCCGGACGCGACGGTGGTCGGGATCACGGGCGCGAACGGCAAGACCTCGACGAAGGACATGACGGCGGCCGTCCTGTCGACGCGCTTCCGGACCCACGCGAGCCCGGCGTCGTTCAACACGGAGGTCGGGTTGCCGATCACGCTCCTCGGCGCCCCAGCCGACGCTGAAGTCGTCGTGGCCGAGATGGGCGCACGGCGGGTCGGCGACGCCGCGCTCCTGTGCGAGATCGCCCGGCCGCAGGTCGTCGTGGTCACGAACGTGGGGGTCGCGCACCTGGAGATCTTCGGGTCCTGGGAGGCGATCGTGGAGGCCTCTGCCGAGCCGGTCGAGGCGCTGGACGGCGACGGCCTGGCCGTCCTGAACGCGGACGACCCCGTCGTGCGCGGGTACGCCGAGCGCACCGATGCGCGGGTGAGCCTGTTCGGGCTCTCGGGCGACGCGGACGTCCGGGCGGACGAGGTGGCCATCGACACGGACGGCCGCGCCCGGTTCGTGCTCTGGATGGACGGGGAGCGCGAGAAGGTCGAGCTCGCCGTGCCGGGAGAGCACATGGTTCCGAACGCGCTCGCGGCCGCATCCGTCGGCTCGGCCCTCGGGCTGTCGGCGGCCGAGTGCGCCACGGCGCTGAAGGACGCTCGGGTCTCGGCGTGGCGGATGGAGTCGTTCGTGACGCAGGACGACGTCCGCGTGGTCAACGACGCGTACAACGCGAACCCGGAGTCGATGGCCGCGGGTCTGAAGGCCGCGCGCTGGATGGCGCGGGACGCACGCCTCGTCGCCGTGCTCGGGCACATGGCCGAGCTCGGGCCGATCTCGCTCGACGAGCACGAGCGGCTCGGCGAGCTCATCGTGCGCGTGGGCGTGGACCTGCTGATCACCGTGGGGGAGCAGGCGGCCATGATCCACCGGGCCGCCGTGCGGGAGGGCCAGCTCCCCGATGATGCGATCGACGTCGCGACGCCCGAGGAGGCGCTCGACGTGCTCCGTGCGTGGCTGCGCCCCGGCGACGTCGTGTTCATCAAGGGGTCCCGCGTCGTCGGTCTGGAACGGTTGGCGGAGGCGCTGCGGTGAGGGGCATCCTCGCGGCTGCGGCCGTCGCGCTGGCGGTGACCCTGCTCGGCACGCCGCTCGCGATCCGCGCGTTCCGTCTCTGGGGGTGGGGTCAGCGGATCCGCGAGGACGGCCCGCACACCCACATGGAGAAGATGGGGACGCCGACGATGGGCGGCGTCGTCATCCTCGCGGGACTGCTCGCCGGGTACTTCGTGGCGCGCATCGTGCTCGGCGGCATCACCGCGGCCGGTGCGGCGGTGCTGCTCGCGGCGATGGCCTTCGGGGCGCTCGGGTTCCTGGACGACTTCATCAAGGTCCGCCGCCGCCGATCGCTCGGCCTGTCGAAGACCGCGAAGATCGTGGGTCAGGCGCTCATCGCGGGCGCGTTCACGGCCGCGGTCGTGAGTTTCACGGACGTCTCGACCGAGCTCTCCTTCTTCCGGGAGACCGGCTTGGACTTCGGGACGTTCTTCGCCGTGTGGGTCTTCGTCATCCTCGCGTCCTCCTCGAACGGCGTGAACCTGACCGACGGGCTCGACGGCCTGGCGTCGGGATCGTCGTTGTTCGTGTACCTCGCGTACGTGTTCATCGCCTTCTGGCAGTTCCGGCACGCTTGCGGCCTCGGGCCGGCGGAGGCGTGCTACCCGGTCAACGCGAACGACGTGCTCGACCTCGCCGTGATCGCCGCCGCGACCGCGGGGTCGGTGGCCGGCTTCCTCTGGTGGAACGCCGCGCCGGCGCGGATCTTCATGGGGGACACGGGTGCGCTCGCGCTCGGGGGACTCATGGGCGCCCTCGCGATCATGACGAACACGCAGCTGCTCCTCGTCATCCTCGGCGGGCTGTTCGTGATCGAGACCACGTCCGTGATCCTCCAGGTCATCGCGTTCCGAGGCTTCGGCAGGCGGGTCTTCCGCATGTCGCCGATCCACCATCACTTCGAGCTGGCGG
>DAIUEM010000142.1:0-6158 GCA_036845105.1 Actinomycetota bacterium
AGGAGCTTCTCGACGCCGCCGTGCTGGCCGACGACGAGCACCATGACCGCGCTGCCGACCTCGATGAGCTCGACGCGGAGCACCGTGTCCTCGCTCCCCGAGGGCGGCACGGCGAGCCCCGCGTACTGCGTGACCTTCGACAGGAGCTGGGTCGTGCCCCGCAGCACGTCCTCGAGGTCGAGCATCGTCTCGGCGAAGAACCCGGCGATCGCGCGCCGCTGCTGGTCCCGCAGCTTGCCGCCCGGAGGCAGGGCGTCCACGTACTTGCGGTAGCCCGCGTCGGTCGGGATCCGCCCCGCCGACGTGTGCGGGTGGCTGAGGTAGCCGAGCTCCTCGAGCGCCGCCATCTCGTTCCGGATCGTCGCCGAGGACACGCCGAGGGGCGAGCGCTCGGCGATCGTCTCGCTGCCGACGGGCTCGCCGCTGCGCACGTACTCCTCGACGACCACGCGCAGCACCGCGACCTTGCGCGCACCCAGCTCGGGCTCCACCATGCTTAGCAGTCTACCCCCGAGAGTGCTAGGAAAGCGGAAGCGACGCGGCCGCCGCGGCGAGCCCGACCCCGTAGGGCTAGCCGACCAAGGCGAGGACCAGCTCGTTCAGCAGAAGCATGCCGCGCTCGGTTGGGACGAGCGCGTCGTCGGCCCGTCGCAGGAGGCCGCTCTCCAGGAACGGCGCGGCGGTCTGCGGCTCGACCCACGACGATGGGATGCCCTCGAGGATCCGCAACCGGAGGAACACCTCTTCCAGATAGGCGTCGGACGGCTCCAAACGCTCCTCGCCCCCGATCGGCACCCGACCTGCCTCGACCTGCCGCAGGTAGTCCTCGGGCGGGCGGACGTTCCACCAGCGGCGGTCGTCCCGGTACGAGTGCGCGCCCGCGCCGAGGCCCAGATACGGCCGGCGCTCCCAGTAGCCGAGGTTGTGCCGGCACTCGAACCCGGGCCTGGCCCAGTTCGAGACCTCGTAGTGCCCGTATCCGGCCTCGCCGAGGAGCTGGCACGCCAGACCGAACATGTCGGCCTGCAGGTCCGGGTCCGGCGCCGGGCGGGCGCCGAGCGCGATCTGCCGGCCGAGCGGCGTCGAGGGCTCGACCGTGAGCGCGTAGGCACTGACGTGCTCGGGCGCGAGCGCGATCGCCTCGCGCAGCGTCCGCTCCCACGACGCGAGCGACTCGCCCTGCGCGCCGTAGATCAGGTCGAGGCTCACGTTCGCGTGCCCGGCCTCGCGCGCGGCCGCCATCGCGCGCCGGACCGCGTCGGGCCCATGGACGCGCTCGAGCGACGCCAGCACCGCCGTGTCGAACGACTGCGCGCCCATCGACAGCCGCTCGAAGCCGGACTCGAGGAGCGCCGTGAGCTTCGGCGCGTCCACCGTGTCGGGGTTCGCCTCGATCGTCACCTCAGCATCGTGCGTCACCGCGAACCGCTCTCGGAGGTGCACGAGCACCGCCTTCAGGTCCGCCGCGTCGAGCGTCGTCGGCGTGCCGCCGCCGAGGAACACGCTCACGACCTCCTCGCCGTCCCACGCAGCCGCCGCGAGCGACGCCTCGGCGAGGAGCGCGCGCACGTATCGCGGGCGCAGGTGATCGAGCCCCGCGTACGCGTTGAAGTCGCAGTACCCGCACCGGGTGAGGCAGAACGGCACGTGGACGTAGATCCCGGCGCTCACCTCCGCTCCCCCTGGTCCACGCGGAGCGCGGCGATGAACGCCTCCTGCGGCACGTCGACGCGGCCGACCCGCCGCAGCCGCGCCTTGCCCTTCTTCTGCTGCTCGAGGAGCTTGCGCTTGCGCGTGATATCGCCGCCGTAGCACTTCGCGAGCACGTCCTTGCGCTTGGCCTTCACGGTCTCGCGAGCGACGATCCGCGAGCCGATCGACGCCTGGATCGCGACGTCGAAGAGCTGCCTCGGGATCAGCTCGCGCAGCCGCTCGACCATCTGCCGGCCGTACGTCGCCGCCTTCTCGCGGTGCACGACGCTGCTGAACGCGTCGACGGGCTCGCCGTGCAGCAGCACGTCGACGCGCACGAGCTCCGAGGCCTCATACCCCCACGACTCGTAGTCGAGCGACGCGTACCCGCGGGTCTTGGACTTCAGCTGGTCGAAGAAGTCGAAGATGATCTCGGCGAGCGGGAGGTGGTAATGCACCTCGACCCGCGTGGTCGACAGGTACTTCATGTCGACCATCTCGCCGCGTCGGCCCTGGCAGAGCTCGAGCACGGCGCCGAGGAAGTCGCTCGGCGTGATGATCGTGGCCAGGACCATCGGCTCCTCGACGCGGTCGTAGGTGCCGGCGTGCGGCATCTCGCTCGGGTTGTGGACGACGATCGTCTCGTCGCCGCGGACCACGTGGAACTCGACGTTCGGCGCGGTCGCGATGAGCTCGAGGCCGAACTCGCGCTCGAGGCGCTCCTTCACGATGTCCATGTGGAGCAGGCCCAGGAACCCGCACCGGAACCCGAACCCGAGGGCGCCCGAGGTCTCGGGCTCGAACACGAGCGCGGCGTCGTTCAGCTTCAGCCGGTCGAGCGCGTCGCGCAGCGCGCCGTAGTCGCCGCCCTCGGCCGGGAACAGGCCGGACCACACCATCGGCTTCGGCTCCCGGTACCCGGGCAGCGGCTCGTGCGCGCGGTCGCGGCCCTGGCTGGTGATCGTGTCTCCGACCTTGACCTGATGGACATCCTTCAGCCCGGTGACGAGGTAGCCGACCTCGCCCGGGCCGAGCTCGGCCACCGGGACGGCCTCGGGAGCGAACACCCCCGCCTCCTCCGCCTCCCAGTCCATGCGGGCGGCCGCGGCGTGGAGCTTCGCGCGCGTGCGCAGGACGCCGTCCTTCACGCGCACGTACGCGATGACGCCGCGATACGTGTCGAAGCTCGAGTCGAAGATCAGCGCGCGCAGCGGGTCCGAGCGCGAGCCCTCGGGCGGCGGGACCTTCGCGATGACGGTCTCGAGCAGGGCGGTTACGCCCTCGCCCGTCTTGCCCGAGACGGCGAGCACGTCGTCGCGCTCGCACCCCACGAGCTCGGCGAGCTCGGCCGCGGTGCCCTCGACGTCGGCGGCCGGCAGGTCGATCTTGTTCAGCACCGGCAGGATCACCAGCCCTGCGTCGCGCGCCAGATGGAAGTTCGCGAGCGTCTGCGCCTCGATCCCCTGCGCGGCGTCGACCAGTAGGACCGCGCCCTCACACGCCGCGAGCGAGCGCGAGACCTCGTACGTGAAGTCCACGTGCCCCGGCGTGTCGATCAGGTTCAGCTCGTAGGTCTGGCCGCCGGCCTGGTGCGTGAGCCGGACCGCCTGCGCCTTGATCGTGATGCCGCGCTCGCGCTCGAGATCCATCTTGTCCAGGTACTGCTCGCGCATGTCGCGGTCCGCGACGGCGTGCGTGAGCTCGAGGAGCCGATCGGCGAGCGTCGACTTCCCGTGGTCGATGTGCGCGATGATGCAGAAGTTGCGGATCCGGCTGGTCTCGGTCACGGCGGACCCATGGTACGGGCCAGGACGACGCGGCCGTCGGCTCCCGAGCGAGCCCCGCTGGTACACTCGCTCGCCGTGGCGAACATCAAGTCCCAGATCAAGCGGAACCGCCAGAACGCGAAGGCTCAGGAGCGGAACAAGGGCGTGCGCTCCGGCCTGAAGACCGCGGCGAAGAAGGCGCGCACCGCTGTGGCCGAGGGCGATCTCGAGGCGGCCCAGGCGCGGACGCGCGAGGCCGCGAGAGCGTTCGACAAGGCGGTCTCGAAGGGCGTGGTCCACAAGCGGACGGCCGCCCGCCACAAGTCGCGGCTCGCGAAGGCCGCGAACGGCGTCGCCGCGGACGACTCCGAGGGCTAGACGCGCGCGGGCTCGCCCGCGATCCGACCGATCAGCACCGGCAGCACGACATCGCCGCTCGCGCCGGACTTCAGCGCTCGGTCGGCCTCGACCACCCGGGTGTGGATCGCGACGAGCTCCTCGAGCGAGTACCGCCGCGCCTGTTCCCGGTAGCGCCGGGCCTGCCACTCGAAGCGCAGCCCGGCCGCCCTGGCCAGCTCCGCCGCCGGCATCCGATCCGGGAGCGAGCGCACCCGCAGAAGGTCGCGCAGCCGGGAGACCACCCCGCCGAGGATCTTCAGGCCGTCGTCGCCGGATTCCAGCAGCGTTCGGAGCGAACGCATCGCCCCCTCGATGTCGCGCCCGAACGCCCGGTCGCACAGGTCCCAGATGTGTTGCTCGCCGAGCCCCCGGAACTGCTGGGCGACGAGCTCGCGCGTGAGCCGCTCGCCGGGGAAGGCCGACCCGAGCTGCACGAGCCCCTGGTCGAGCGCGGCCGGATCCTCGCCGAGCGTCTCGACGAGCGCCGCGGCGGCCTCGGGCGCGAGGGCCAGCCCCCGCCGCTTGCCCCGCTGGACGAGCCATCCCGCCAGGTCCTTGCGCGCCAGCTTGATCTCGCGCACCGAGCCCACCGGCTGCACGAGCTTCACGAGCGCCGCCGGCACCTTCGCCCGCTCGCCGACCGTCGCGCACAGCACGAGCGGGGCGTCGGGGTCGGGCACCGCCAGGTACAGGGCCAGCTCACGCAGGCCCTCGTCGGACAGCGAGCGGCAATCGGTCACGATGAGCGCGCGGGCCTCGCCGAACAGCGACGGGGTCGCGAGGTCGGCGAGCTCACCGCCCTCCCACGCGCCGCCGTCGATCTCGCGCGCCTGGACGTCTGGCCCGACGATCTCGAGCGCGGCCTCGCGGAGCAGGAACGGGTCCTCGCCCCAGAGGAGGTGGACGGGGGCCTTCGGGGCGGTCACGCGGCGGATGCTAGCACCTGCCCCTGCGGCCCGAAGGTGACGATGACGTCCCCGAGATCGTCGGTCCGCAGCACCGTCGAGCCGGCCTCGCGGATGGTCCGCAGGACCTCGGGCACCGGGTGACCGTAGTCGTTCGGCTGGCCGACGCTCACGACGGCGACCCGCGCCGCGACGGCCTGCAGGAACGCGGCGACCGAGGTGTCGCCGCCGTGGTGCGGCACCTTCAGCACGTCGGCCAGGATCGGACTCGCCGCCTCGAGCATCTCCTCCTGCGAGGGCTGCTCGGCGTCGGCAGCGAACAGCACGATGTCGTCGCCGATCGAGACCCGGAGCACGAGCGAGTCGTTGTTCGCGTCCGACGCCGTGCCGCTCCAGCACCCGACCGGCGCGAGCACGTCGATCCTCAGGTCCGAGGCGACGAGCGTCTCCCCCGCGCGAGGATGACGGACCGTCAGACCCTCGTCACGGACCGCATCGATGAACGAGTCGTACGAGGGCGAGGCCTCGTCGCACCCGGGCTCGAGCACGATCGCGACGGGGATGCGCGCGAACACCGAGGGGAACCCGGCGATGTGATCGGCGTGCGGATGCGTGGCGACGGCCACGTCGAGCCGCTTCACGCCGAGCGCCGAGAGCTCGGTCGCGACCTGCACGTCGTCGGGCCCGGCGTCGATCAGGACGGCGGCCCCGCCGGGCGAGGTCACGAGCGCGGCGTCGCCCTGGCCGACGTCGAAGAACCGGACCGTGAGGCGCTCGGGCGGCCCGGCGCCGATCGCGGACGTCCACGCCACGAGCGTGAGCACGAGTCCGAGCGACATCGCGGCCGCGCGCCGCCCGAGCCGCCTGCCCGAGCGCATCCACGCCACGACCCCCGCGACGACCGTGAGCCCGACGACCAGCACCGCCGCCCCGCCGGCAGAGGTGATCCAGGGCACCGGTGCCGTGGACAGACGGTCGGCCACGACCTGCAGGTACCGGAGCGGCAGGCTCGCCAGCGCCGCGAGCGGCCGCGCCGCCGCGGGCGCCACCAGCCCGACGCCGGCCGCGCCGAGGCCGAGCAGCAGCGCGGGCGAGACCGCCGGGAACGCGAGGACGTTCGCGATCGCGGTGACGAGCGGCACCTCCTGGAAGTGGAACAACAGGACCGGCGTCACGCCGAGCTGGGCGGCGAGCGTCGCCCCCGAGGCCAGCGCGACCGGCCTGGGCAGGAACCGCAGGCGCTCCGCGACCGGGGTCGCGAGCGCCACCATCGACGCCGTCGCGGCGACCGAGAGCTGGAACCCGACCGACCACACGAGGGCCGGGTCGATCACGAGCAGCGCGAGCACGGCCCCCGAGAGCACGCTCGCGGCGCCGCCGGGGCGACCGAGGAGCG
>DAIUEM010000143.1:0-6121 GCA_036845105.1 Actinomycetota bacterium
CGGGAAGTAGGCCGGCGCCCTTGCCCCTCCAGGCCGGGTTCGTCGGCTGCGGCAACATCACCGACACCCACGCCCGCGCGGCGCGCGAGGCGGGCCTCGCGGTCGCCGCCTTCTTCGGCCGCGACCCGCAGAAGGCCGAGGCCATGGCCGGCCGGTTCGGGGGGCGCCCGTTCGCGCGCTACGAGGAGTTCCTCGCCCACCGCCCGAGGACCGCGTAGCCCCCGTGCGCGCGCTCGGGGTCGACGTCGGGGTCCGCAAGGGGCTCGACCTCGTGGTGCTCGACGCGGATCGCGCGATCGTCGACACGCACCGGCGCGCGTACCCCGACGACCTGCCGGCGCTCGTCCGGACGCTCGAGCCCGACGTGGTCGCGATCGACGCGCCACCCACGTGGGCGAGCTCCGGACGCTCGCGCCTGACCGAGCGCGAGCTGCGGTGGTTCGGCATCCAGTGCTTCAACACGCCGAGCGACCGGCGGATGGCCGAGCACCCGTTCTTCGAGTGGATGACGGTCGGGTTCGCCGCGTTCGCCGCGATCGAGGACCGCTATCCCCGCTTCCGGGGCGGCCGTGTGAACGGGACCGCGATCGAGGTGTTCCCGCACGCCTCGGCGGTCGTGCTCGCGGGCTGCCTCCCGCCGAAGGGGATCTCGCCGCACGCGTGGCGCCGTCGCGTGCTTCAGGACCGACAGGTGGACGTGGACGGCCTGCACTCGGCGGACCAGGTCGACGCGGCGCTCGCCGCCCTCACCGGACTGTTCGCGCTCGAGCGGCGGTTCAGCGCGCCGGGCGACCCGCTCGAGGGGCAGATCGTGGTGCCGGCCGCCACCCTGCCCGCCCACCCGTTCCGGCGCGGCGACCCGCCGAAGGACCGGGAGGAGCAGCCGTCGCTGCCGGGCATGGCGCGCTGCGCCTGCGGCGATCCCGGGTGCGCGTCGCTCACGGCGAGCGAGTTCGCGCCCGGCCACGACGCGAAGCGCAAGTCCGCGCTCTGGCGGCAGGCCCGCGCCGGCCAGGAGGCGCTCGACGAGCTGAAGGAGCGAGGATGGGCGATCCCACCGGAGATGCGCTGAGGTTTGAGACCCGGGCGATCCACGCGGGCCAGGAGCCGGACGAGCCCTTCGGGGCCGTCAACGTCCCGATCTACCAGACCTCGACGTACGCGCAGCCGGCCGTCGGCGCGCCGAAGCGGTACGACTACGCCCGGGGCGGGAATCCGACGCGGGAGGCGTTCCAGACCGCGCTCGCGTCGCTCGAGGGTGGGGCGCACGGCGTCGCGTTCTCCTCGGGGATGGGCGCCGAGACCACCCTGCTGCTCACGCTGCGTCCCGGCGACCACGTCCTGCTCTCGAACGACGTGTACGGCGGGACGTACCGGCTCCTCGCCCGGGTGCTGCAGGACTGGGGCCTCGCGCACGACGTCGTCGACATGTCCGATCCCGAGGCGGTCCGGGCCGCGGTGCGGCCGCAGACCCGGATCGTCTGGGTCGAGACCCCCACGAACCCGCTCCTCAAGGTCGTCGACATCGCCGCGACGGCCGAGATCGCTCACGGCGCCGGCGCTCGATGCGTTGTCGACAACACGTTCGCGACGCCGTACCTGCAGCGGCCCCTCGAGCTCGGCGCCGACGTCGTCGTCCACTCGGTCACGAAATACCTGGGCGGCCACTCCGACCTCGTGATGGGCGCGCTCGTCACGGACGACGCCGAGCTCGCCGAGCGCTTGGCGTTCCTCCAGAACGCGGTCGGTGCCGTCCCCGGTCCGATGGACGCGTACCTCGCCCTGCGGGGCCTGAAGACGCTCGCCGTCCGCATGAGAGCGCACTGCGCCGGCGCGCAGGCGATCGCGACGTTCCTCACGGGCCACGCGAAGGTGGCGAAGGTCCACTACCCGGGTCTGCCCGACCACCCGGGGCATCGGATCGCCGCACGCCAGATGGGGGACTTCGGCGGCATGGTCAGCTTCGAGGTGTCGAGCGCGGACGAGGCGCGCCGGGTCGCCGGGTCGACCGAGCTGTTCTTCCTCGCCGAGTCGCTCGGCGGCGTCGAGTCGCTCATCGAGGTTCCCGCGCCGATGACCCACGCGAGCGTCGCGGACTCGCCGCTCGCCGTCCCGGAGACGCTGATCCGACTCTCGGTCGGGATCGAGCACCCCGACGACCTCATCGCGGACCTCGAGCGCGCGCTCGGCTGACCGTCGCGTCAGGCGACGACGAGCTCGCCGCCCGCGGTCGCGACGGCGAACGCCACGACGCCGGGATCGCCGACCGTCGCCCGGATCGGCAGATCGGCGCCCCCGGGCCACTCGGCGAGCCGGGCGACGTCGCCGGTCACCTCGATCCACGCGATGCCCGAGGGCTCGACGCGATGGTTCGCCTCGGCCCGGCCGGGGTGCGCGTCGAGGCTCGGCAGCCGCCACTCGATGAAGAACGGCATGTGGCGCTCGCGCCGCGGGTCCTCGAAGCCCGCGGCGCGCCAGGCGACGACCCGGCCGTCGGGGCGGGTGCGGGAGCCGTCCGTGACCTCGAGGTCCAGACGCGCCGCGATCGCGTCGAGCTCGTCGGTCCGGCACACGACGGTCCAGGGCCGGTCGCCGCCCTCGAGGAACGCCAGCATCGTGCGGCCGAAGTCGCTGCCCGCCGCCTCGTCGCGGTCGACGACCGAGATCAGCTCGACGTACTGGTCGCCGAGCGGCACGATGCGGTTGCCCGTTCCCCAGCCGGCATGCCGGCCGCCGGGGACGGACCCGAGGCCGTGCTCCCGGTAGAACCGCTCGGCGGCCCCGTCGAGGTCGCGGACCGCGTAGACGACGTGGTCGACCTGGATCATCGGGCGACCCTACCCCACGCCGGCCGCGCGCTGCCTACACTCGTGGATGATGTCCCGCCGACGCCGAGCGCTGCTCGCCGTGCTCGTCCTGCTGATCCTCGCGGCCCCGCCGGCCGGGGTGGCGTCCGCGCAGACGGCCACCCCCACGCCGAGCGCCTCGACGACCGTCTCGCCGAGCCCCGCGGCCGGGTCCGAGGAGGGACTCTCGCCCGTGGCGATCGTGATCGGGCTGATCCTGATCGGCGGGACGCTGCTGTTCCGGACCCGGATGGGTCGGGCGGGCCGTTAGCCCATCGGGCGCTTCAGGTACGCGACGAGCGACTGGCCGCCCATCGGCGTGGGCTGCGCCACGATCGACACGAGGTCCCACCCGTCCTCGCCGAACGAGTTGAGGATCTCGGCGGGGTTGTGCTCCAGGACCGGAGCGACGAAATACTCCCACTTCTGCATGGCTCACACCTCCCGTTCCAGCCGGCGGTTCGTCGTTCGGATGCAGACGCCCATGATGACGGTGAGACCGCCCTCCTCCGCGATGCGCCGGGCCTCGTCGTTCACGATCCCGTCCTGCAGCCACAGGACCTTCGCGCCGACCTGCACGGCCTGCTCGGCGATCGGCGGCGTGTCGACGGCCCTGCGGAACACGTCGACGACGTCGATCCGGATGTCCTTCGGCACGTCGAGGAGCGAGGGGTACGCCGTCTCGCCGAGCACCTCCGTCTCGTTCGGGTTCACCGGCACAATCCGGTAGCCCTTGTGCTGCAGGTACTCCGCGATCTCGAACGAGTCCTTGAACGGGTTCGAGGACAGGCCGACGACGGCGATCGTCTCCGCGTCCCCGAGGATCGAGCGTAGCTCGGAGTCGCTCGGCCCGTAGGCGGTCTCGGTCACGGCATCTCCTTCCGCAGGATCTCGAGCAGGTCGTGGAGCATGCGCCCCGTGGCGCCCCAGACCGTCGTTCCCTCGACCTCGTACATCCACCCCCGCCACGGTCGCCCGTCCGGGCGCTCGAGCTCGTGGACGGCCTCGGCATCGAGCAGCCGATCGACGGGGAACGTCAGCACCTCGTCGGTCTCGTCGCGCCCGTCGACGGACAGCACCGGCGGGTCGACAAGCATGCCGACGAACGGCACCACGAGGATGCCGCTCACGGTCGTGTGCACCGTCGGCAGGGCGCCGAGGATCTCGGGCAGCGCCGGGTCCAGGCCGATCTCCTCCTGCGCCTCCCGCAGGGCGGTCGAGGCGAGGTCGGCGTCGCCCGGGTCCACGAGCCCGCCGGGGAACGAGATCTCGCCGGGGTGGCGCGGCAGGTCGTCGGCCCGCTTCGTGAACACGAGCGCGAGCTCCGGCAGCTCGACGAGCGGCGCGAGGACGGCGGCCAGGCGATCGCCCGGCCCGGGGACCGGGGTCGGGACGGGGTCGAGGTGCGCGCGGAGGCGCTCACGGAGGTCGGCGCGGTACATTGCTCGCCCGATGGTAGACGACGATGCCGTGAGGACCGTCCTCGAGGCGGTGGACGACGGGCAGGTACTCACCCTCGGGCGAGCGCTCCTCACCGTGCCGAGCGAGAACCCGGGCGGGACCGAGGACGAGGTCGCCCGCTTCGTCGTCGACTTCCTCACGGACCTCGGCGCGTCGTGCGAGGTCGTCCGCGGCGAGGCCGGCCGGCCGAGCGTCGTCGCCACGATCGGTTCCGGCCGGCCGAAGCTCGCCTGGAACGGGCACCTGGACGTCGTGCCGGCGGGGGACCCCGCGAGCTGGGAGCATCCGCCGTTCGCCGGCACGGTCGAGGACGGCCGGCTGATCGGACGCGGGGCGGCCGACATGAAGGGCGCCGTGGCGGCGGCGCTCGCGGCGACGAGCGCGATCGTGCGCTCGGGAGTCGGGCTCGGGGGCACGCTCGAGCTGCACCTCGTCGCGGACGAAGAGCGGACCGGCCTCCACGGCACGAGGGTGCTCTGGGAGGCCGGCCTGCTGGACCAGGACGCGTGCATCGTCGGCGAGCCGACCGAGCTGCAGCTCGCGCTCGCCGAGCGCGGTGGCGCGTGGATCACCGCGACCGCCACCGGCAGGGCGGCGCACGGCTCGACGCCGCACCTCGGTGTGAACGCGATCACGTCGATGGCCCGCTTCCTGCTCCGGATCGAGGAGGTGCTCCCCGACCGCGAGCACCCGCTCGTCGGCCGGCCGAGCGTGAACGCGGCGCTGATCGCGGGCGGGAGCGCGCCGAACGTCGTGCCGGACCGGTGCGAGGTCGACGTCGACCGCCGGACGGTCCCCGGCGAGGGCGACCCGGACGAGGTGCTCGCGCCGTTCACCCGGCTCGCCGCGTCGATCCGGGCCGAGCACCCCGAGGCGGACCTCTCGTTCGCGATCCACGAGTGGGTGGAGGCCGCCGAGGCCCCGCACGACAGCGCCGTCGCCGAGGCCGTGCGCGACGCGGTCACGGCGGAGACCGGCCGCCGTCCCGCCGACGTAGGGCTCACCGGCATCACGGACGCGCGCTTCTACATCAACGAGGCAAGGATCCCGTCGGTGATCTGCGGCCCCGGGTCGCTCGCCGTCGCGCACACCGCGAACGAGTGGGTTCCGATCGACGAGCTGACGGCCGCCGCACGGATCTACGCGCGGGCCTTCGTCGCGTTCCTCGGCGGGGGATGAGGCCGGCCGCGACGGGTTGGGAGTGATCGTGGAGCGGTACGACGTCTTCGTGATCGGCGGTGGCGGCACGGGCTCGGAGATCGCCTTCCAGCTCGGCCAGGGCAGCGACCTGCGGGTCGCGATCGCCGAGCGCGACAAGCTCGGCGGCGAGTGCAACCACTACGGCTGCGTCCCGACGAAGGTCATGCTCCGCAGCGCGAAGATCGCCGCGCAGGCGCGCGACGCCGAGCGGTTCGGGGTCCGGATCGGCGGCGGCGTCGAGGTCGACCTCCAGGCCGTCCGCCAGCGGGCGCGCGACGTCGTCGACTCGCAGTCGGGCGAGGGCGCGAAGCCGTTCGAGCGGATCGGGATCCGCGTCCTGCTCGAGGAGGCGCGGCTCGCCGGCGAGCACCGCCTCGAGACCGCGAGCGGCGAGCGGATCGAGGCCGACCGAGTCGTGCTCGCGACCGGCACCGAGACCGCCGCCCCGCCGATCCCGGGCCTCGCCGAGGGCCCGTACTGGACGAACAAGGAGGCGATCTGGAAGCCCGAGCGCGTCCCGGGCTCGCTCGCGATCATCGGGGCCGGCGCGATCGGCATCGAGTTCGCGCAGATCTACGCGCGGTTCGGATCGAGGGTCACGGTGCTCGAGGCGC
>DAIUEM010000144.1:0-6108 GCA_036845105.1 Actinomycetota bacterium
CGTGATCCCGTACGCCCAGCACCTCGAGCGCTTCCCGGCGTACCTGCAGCAGCTCGACATGGAGTCGCTCGGCAAGTCCGTCGACCAGGACGGGGCGCCCATCCCGTTCCAGACAGGCGCCGTCGTGTGGGGGACTCCCGGGACGAACGGGCAGCACGCGTACTTCCAGCTCCTGCACCAGGGGACGAAGCTCGTGCCGGTCGACCTGATCGGCGTCGCGCGGCCGAGCCACGACGTCGGCGAGCACCACGACCTGCTCGTCGCGAACCTGCTCGCCCAGGCCGAGGCGCTCGCGTTCGGCCGGACGGCCACGGAGGTGGCCGAGGACGGCGTACCGCCCCCGCAGGTCCCGCACCGGACGTTCCCCGGCGACCACCCGACGACGACGATCCTCGCCACCGAGCTCACGCCGTCGGTGCTCGGCCAGCTCATCGCGCTGTACGAGCACAAGGTGTTCACGCAGGCGGCGCTCTGGGACGTCGACCCCTTCGACCAGTGGGGCGTCGAGCTCGGGAAGACCCTCGCCGGCCGCATCGCCCCCGAGCTGACGGCCGACCCCCCACCGGCGCTCGAGCACGACGCCTCGACGGTCGCGTTGATCCGCCGGTACCGCCGCCTCCGCGGCCGGGAGGTGTGACCCGTGCCGCTCGAGGCCCCCGCTCCCCAGGTCATCGTGATCTTCGGCGTGACCGGCGATCTCTCACGGCGCAAGATCCTCCCGGCGCTCTACCACCTGTGCCGCGACGGCCTGCTTCCCGAGCACCACGCCGTGGTCGGGTACGCGCGCTCGGACCTCGGCGACGGCGGGTTCCGGGCGTTGGCGCGAGAGGCCGTCGAGGAGCACGCGCGCACCCCGCTCGACGAGGACGTGTGGAAGCGGCTCGAGGGCTCGCTGCGGTACGTGCAGGGGGTCTTCGACGGCGGGGACGGGTTCGCGCGCCTGGCGGCGGTGCTCGACGAGATGGACGCCCTCGGGTGCGATGCCGGAAGGCTCTACTACCTGGCGACGCCGCCCGCGTTCTTCGCGCCGATCGCCGAGGGCATCGGCGCGGCCGGCCAGGCGACCGAGCGCAGTCGCATCATCGTCGAGAAGCCGTTCGGCCTGTCGCTCGCCTCGGCGCGCGAGCTCACCGAGCGCCTGCAGGCGGTGTTCGACGAGCGGCGCATCTTCCGCATCGACCACTACCTCGGCAAGGAGACGGTGCAGAACATCGTCGTGCTGCGGTTCGCCAACTCGACGTTCGAGCGGCTGTGGAACCGCGACGTGATCGACCACGTCCAGCTCACCGTCGCGGAGACGGTCGGCGTCGGGGGGCGGGGCGACTACTACGAGGGCGCCGGCGCGACGCGGGACCTGCTGCAGAACCACATCCTCCAGATGCTCGCGTTCCTCACGATGGAGCCGCCGCGGTCGCTCGAGCCCGAGGCCCTTCGCGACGAGAAGGTGAAGGTCCTGCGGACGATGCGTCCGATCGACCCCGACGAGACCGTCCGAGGGCAGTACGCGAGCTACCGGGACGAGCCGGACGTCGACCCGGCGAGCGAGACCGAGACCTACGTCGCCGCCAGGCTCCACATCGACAACTGGCGGTGGGAGGGCGTGCCGTTCTACGTCCGGCACGGCAAGCGGCTGGCCCGACGCGCGACCGAGATCGACGTCGGGTTCCGCGGCGCGCCCGACTACCTGTTCGGGGAGCTCGGCCTGTCGACGTTGCCCGCGGACCATCTCTCGATCCAGATCCAGCCCGACGAGGGCATCTCGCTCGCGTTCCAGGCCAAGCGCCCCGGACCCGGGTACGAGCTCCAGACCGTCCGCATGGACTTCGACTACGACCGCTCGTTCATGCACGAGCCTGCGGAGGCGTACGAGCGGCTCCTGCACGACGCGATGGACGGCGACCACACGCTGTTCACCAGGGCCGACGGCGTCGAGCGCGCGTGGGAGGTCGTCACGCCGATGCTCGAGCGCCCGGGCCCCCTGTGCACGTACGAGCCCGGCACGTGGGGGCCGGTCGAGGCCGACGAGCTCATCGCGCCACGTCGCTGGCACGTCCGAGGTGGGACGTGAGGATCCACGACGTCTCGCTGCCGATCGGCTCCGACCTGCTCATCTGGCCGGGGAACCCGCCGGTCGAGATCCTGCCCAATCAGCGGATCGCCGACGGCGACGCCGCGAACGTCTCCGAACTCCGTCTCGGCACGCACACCGGCACGCACGTCGACCCGCCTGTGCACTTCCTCGAGCGCGCCGCGGGGATCGACGCCGTGCCGCTCGACGCGCTCGTCGGCCCGTGCGAGGTCGTGGACGCCCGAGGATCGCCCGGAGCCCTCGGCCCCTACGAGCTCGAGTCGCTCCTCGCTCCCGGCGTCGAGCGCATGCTCCTGCGCACCGACAACTCGGAGCTGTGGCGGACGCCGCCGGTCGCCTTCCCGTCCGCCTACACGTCGCTCTCGCCCGAGGGCGCCGAGTTCCTCGTCCGCGCGGGCGTGCGCCTGGTCGGCACGGACTTCCTGTCGATCGAGGCTCGGGGAGCGCCGGGACACCCCGTCCACACGACGCTGCTGGGCGCCGGCGTCGTCATCGTCGAGGGGCTGGACCTGTCGGCGGTCGAGCCAGGCGGCTACACCTTGGCCGTGCTGCCGCTGCGGCTCGTCGGCGGCGACGGCGGCCCCGCCCGAGCGGTCCTGATCGAGGACTGATCGCCGGCGTCACGCGCCGGGTGGCAGGACCGACAGGTCGGCGAAGCTCGAGGACGACTTCCCGAACTCCCACCAGCCGCGGAGCCACGGCTTCATATAGGCGACGTTACGGCCGTACACGAGCGGGATGCACGCCACCCGGTCCGCGACCGCCATGCGGTCGGCCTCGTGGAACAGCTCGAGCCGCCCGCGATCGCTCCGCTCCTGGCGGGCACGCTCGATCAGCGCGTCGAAGGGCGGGTACGAGAAGCCGCCCTCGTTCGTCCGGCTGTCGGACTGGAACAGCAGGCGCAGGAAGTACTCGGGGTCGGCGTAGCCCGGGAACCAGCCCGTGATCCGGATCTTCGCGGTGTCGGGACGACCGCCGACCTGCATCGCCTCCTCGGCCGCCCAGGACCACGTTCGGACGGAGACGTCGCGGCCGAACACCGACCGCCACGAGCCCGCGATGCATGGGAGGACCTCGCCCCAGACCTCCATCGCGGCGAGCTCCAGCTCTCCCCGGAACCCGGACCGGGCCATGTGCTCGCGCGCGAGATCCGGATCGAAGCGGAGCGCGATGTCGGGCGTGTGCCCCTGCAGCGCGGGCGGCACCACGCCTCCCGTCGCGACGACCAGGTTCGCGGGGCAGACCTCCGCGAGCGCCGCGCGGTCGATCGCGTGCGCGAGCGCACGCCGGAGCTCGAGGTTGCCCGTCACCGGGTCGTTGTGGTCGAAGCGGAGGTACGCCGACCACGCGGCCGCCCCGAGCTTCGCGTCGGGCGGGACGGCCGAGGGCATCAGGTCCGCCAGGCGCGGCGTGTACCGCACGAGGATCAGGTCGAGCTCGCCGTGTTCGCCCGGGGCGAGCGCGTCCACGATGCTGGAGCGCAGGAACCGGACCTCGCCGACGTTGCCGCGGCGCGGGCTCCGGTATCCCTCTCGGCGCCGAAGGACGAGCTCACGCTCCGTCCGCTCGGCCACCTGGAACGGCCCGCTCACCACCTGCCGACCCGTCTTGGTCCACCCGTCGCCCTCGCGCTCGATCGCGTGCCGCGGTTGCGGTCCGCCGTCGGGGCGGTTCATCACGCTCATGAAGTACGGCGCGGGCGCCGAGAGCCGGAACTCGACCGTGCGGTCGTCCAGCGCGCGCACGCCGATCGCATCGGCGTCGGCGTTCCGTCGGAGGTAGTAGTCCTGCCCGTTCTCGAGCACGAAGTAGATCGCGACCGAGGAGCCCGGGGCCTCGGGGTTCAGCACCCGCTTGATGCCGAACTCGACGTCGTGGGCGGTGAGCGGCGTGCCGTCGGACCAGCGCAACCCGTCGCGGAGATGGAAGACGTACCGGAGGCCGTCCGGGGCGATCTCCCAGCGCTCGGCGAGCGAGGGGACGATCGTGCGCTCGGGCCACGCCTCGACGAGCCGGTCGAACAGCTGCATGCAGAGCTGGATGTTCGGCCACGCGATCGCGGAGCGCGGGTCGGGGTCGTTCGGCAGGAAGCTCGTCGCGACCCGGAGGACGGCCGTCGGTGCCTCGGCCGGCGGCTCGGGCGGGGTCCAGAACCCGAAGGCGCGCTGGTACGTGTCGTTCGCCTCCGCGAACCGCAGCGACATGTGCAGGGCCAGCGCGAGCTTGAACAGGACCAGCGCGACCTCCCGACGCTCGCCCCGCCGCTCGAGGATCGGCAGCAGCTCGCGGTAGTTGCCGATCGCCTCGTCGAGCGCGTACTCCTGCCGCGCCCGGTCCCCCGCCTTCGCGAGGTAGGCGGCCGCACGCTCCTCGTCGTCCGCGCCGAGCCAGTGGTGGGCGAGGAGCCCGGCGACCTCGTGCTCGCGGCCCTCGTAGGCGGTCTGGAGCCACACCGCCGCCTTCGCGTGCAGCCGACGTCGCTCGTCGAGCAGCATCGTCCGGTACGCGGCCTCCTGGATCAACGCGTGCTTGAACCGGAACTCGGGCTCGGGCCATCGGCGGCCCTCGCGCAGCATGTCGAGCCGCTGGAGGTCCGTGAGCGAGCGCCGTGCCTCGACGCCCGGCTCGCAGACGGCCTCGAGCAGCGGCAGCCCGAACTGGCGGCCGAGCACCGAGGCCGCGAGCAGCGCCGACCGGGCCTCGGGCTCGAGCCGATCGATCCGCGCGAGGATCACCTTCTCGACGGTCGGCGGCACCTCGACCTCGACCGCGTGGTCGAACCGCCAGCCGTCGCCCTCGCGCACGAGCGCGCCCGCGTCGACGAGCGCCCGAACGAGCTCCTCGAGGAAGAACGGGTTGCCCTCGGCCGGCCCGAGGATCCGCTCCTCCATGTCGGGCGGCAGCGTCCCCTCGCCGACGAGCGCGTGCAGGAGCTCTCGACCGGCGTCGCCGCGGAGCGACTCGAGCGCGATCTCGCGCGTCCGGTGCGGGAGCGCCCGGGCGGCGGTCTCGCGCAGGTCCCACGAGGGGTGGTCGGGCTCCGGCCGGCCCGTGAGGACGAGGAGGAGCGCCGCCTCCTCGGTCTCGGACAGGAGGCGCTCGAGCAGCTGGAGCGAGGTCGGGTCCGACCAATGGAGGTCCTCGACTACCGCGACGACCGGCCCGTCCTGCCCGAGCCGGGCGAGCAACGAGCGCACCACCTCGAACGTCCGGTACTGGAGGGCTTCGGGCGACAGCTCCTCGAGCCGCTCCTGGGCCTCCGGCTCGAGCGCCAGCCCGAGCATCGCGCCGAGATATGGGTACACCTCGAGCACGCGGTCGCCGAACAGCCGGTCGAGGCTCCGACGGAGCGCCACCCGCACGCGCAGGTCGGGCTCGTCGGCCAGGACCCCGAGCCACGAGCGCAGCAGGTCCCGGAGCGGCCAGTACGGCATCGCCTCCCCGTACGAGACGCACCGCCCTTCGATCCACAGCGCGCGCCCGTGCGGGACGCTCGCGCCCGAGACGTGCTCGCGCAGCTCGGCGAGCAGCCGGGTCTTGCCGATGCCGGGCTCGCCGGTCACGAGCAGGATCCCGCCCGAGCCCGCGAGCGCCGCCTCGACCACCTGGCGCGCGACCGCCATCTCCGCCTGGCGCCCGACGAGCGGCGCCTGCACGTCGGCGAGGCCACGCACGCGGACGGGGACCGCGCGGAGCCCGAGGACCGTCGAGGCGCTCACGGGCTGGCGCTTGCCCTTGAGCTCGAGGTCCGTGGGCTCGCCCCACTCGAAGATCCCGGCGACGCGCCGCCGCGTCTGGGAGCCAACGAGCACGGCGCCGGGCTCCGCGTGCGCCTGGAGCCGCGCCGCGACGTTGACGGCGTCCCCGAGCGCCCCGAGCTCGACCCGGCTCCCGGCCCCGACGGCGCCGACGACGGCCATGCCGGTCGCGACGCCCACCCGGACGCCGAAGCGCTCGATCCCGAACGCACGCTCGACCTCGTCCGCGCGCTCGAATGGGTGCGCGACGAGATCGCGGCG
>DAIUEM010000145.1:0-1289 GCA_036845105.1 Actinomycetota bacterium
TCCGGGTCGCGGCGTGCGGCGTGTGTCGGACAGACCTCCACGTGCTGGACGGAGAGCTCCCCGAGCCGAAGCTCCCGCTCGTGCTCGGCCACCAGGTCGTGGGCCCGGTCGAGGCGCTCGGCCCGGGGGTCGAGGACCTCGCGGTGGGCGATCGGGTGGGTGTCCCGTGGCTCGGCTGGACGTGCGGCGAGTGCCGATACTGCACGACCGGCCGCGAGAACCTCTGCCCGAAGGCGCGGTTCACCGGGTACCAGCTCGATGGCGGGTACGCCGAGATGCTCCTCGCCGACGCGCGGTTCTGCTTCCCCGTACCCGAGAGCTACCCGGACGACCAGGCGGCGCCGCTGCTGTGCGCCGGGCTGATCGGCTGGCGCTCGCTCCGGATGACCGGTGACGCCGAACGGCTGGGCCTGTACGGGTTCGGGAACTCGGCACGCCTCGTCGCGCAGGTCGCCAGGATGCAGGGCCGCCGCATGTTCGCGTTCACTCGTCCCGGGGACGACGCCGCGCAGCGGGCCGCGCTCGAGTTCGGGTGTGAGTGGGCCGGCGACTCGACGCAGGCGCCGCCCGAGGAGCTCGACGCCGCGATCTGCTTCGCGGCGGTCGGCGACCTCGTGCCGCTCGCGCTCCGAGCCGTCGCCCCGGGCGGCGGCGTCGTCTGCGCCGAGATCCACATGAGCGACATCCCGTCGTTCCCGTACTCGATCCTGTGGGGCGAGCGGGTGCTCCGGTCGGTCGCGAACCTCACGAGGCAAGACGGCCTGGAGTTCCTGGCCGTGGCGCCGATGGCGGGGGTGCACACCGAGGTCGTGCGGTTCGAGCTCGAGCGCGCGAACGACGCGATCGCCCACGCGCGCTCCGGCGCGAGCGGCACCCCCGTGCTCTCGCCCTGAGCCCGCTCAGGAGCCCCGCGCTCGGAAGTCGTCCATGAACGCGCGGAGGGCGAGGACGCCCTCGACCGGCATCGCGTTGTAGATGGACGCGCGGATGCCGCCGACGCTCCGATGGCCCTTCAGCTCGAGCAGGCCACGGTCCCTGGCCTCCTCGACGAAGGCCGTCTCGAGGTCCTCGGACGGGAGGCGCCAGGTCACGTTCATCAGCGAACGGGCCTCGGGCCTCGCGTGGCCGCGGTAGAAGCCCTCGCTCTCGTCGATCGCCTCGTACAGGACCGCCGCCTTGGCGCGGTTCCGATCATGCATCACCGCCAGACCCCCCACCTCGTCTCGCAGCCACCGCGTCACGAGCATGAGGACGTAGATCGCGAACACCGGCGGCGTGTTGTACAGGGA
>DAIUEM010000145.1:1389-6090 GCA_036845105.1 Actinomycetota bacterium
ACGGCGTCGAACGCCGAGCTGCGGTGGCTGATCTCGAGCACCGAGGCGCCGGCGCCGGGCAGCGCGAGGAGGTCCTTCCGCGTTCGCTCGAGGACGGGCAGCGGGAGCGTGGCGGGACCCGCCGAGAAGTTCCAGGAGCGTTCGGGCATGCGCCCATGTTCCCGGCCGAACGGCCGGTCGTCATCCCGGTGCCGATGCGGGCCCGGGGGCGCCGGGCCTTTCGGTCCATGCCACCGGGCGGGAGCGCCGGGGAAGATGAGCGGCAGACGACACGCGGAGGTGACGGTTCATGGTCGAGGCGTTCCTGCTGATCCAGTGCGACATGGGCACGGGAGCTTCGGTGACGAAGGAGATCCGCAAGGTCCCCGGCGTGGTCCTGGTGCACTACGTGACGGGGCCTTACGACCTCGTGGCCCGTGTCGAGGCGGAGGACCTCGGCAGCCTCAGCAAGCTCGTCGACGAGATCCAGCTCGTCTCGGGGATCACCCGGACGATGACCTGTCCGATCCTCAAGGGCTGAGGCGCCGGGCCACCGGTATCGTGCGGGCGTGGATCTGAGCGCCCTCGACCTCGCGCTCGTCGGGCTCGCGGCGCTCGCGGGCGGGGCGGTGAACGCGGTCGCCGGTGGGGGCACGCTCATCACGTTCCCGACGCTCACGGCGGTGGGGGTCCCCGCCGTCTCGGCGAACGTCACGAACACCGTCGCGCTGTCACCCGGCTACCTGGGCGGGACGTACGCGCAACGCTCGGACCTGGCGGGGCAGCGGACGCGACTGCGGCTCCTCGTGCCGGTTTCGGTGCTCGGTGGCCTGACCGGCGGCGTGCTGCTCCTGGCGACCGGCGAGGAGCTGTTCCGAGACCTCGTGCCGTTCCTCATCCTCGGGGCGAGCGTCCTGCTCCTGCTGCAGGATCGGATCAGGGCTCTCGTCGCCCGTCGTCTCGGCGAACGCGAGGGCGACGACGCCCGCGACGCGTGGGTCGCCGTGCCGGCGTTCGCCGCCTCGGTGTACGGGGGTTACTTCGGCGCCGGGCTCGGCATCGTCCTGCTGGCGGTGCTCGCGCTCGTCCTCGAGGACGCCCTGACCCGCATCAACGCCCTCAAACAGGCGCTGTCGTTCTGCGTCAACGTGACGGCGGCCGTGTTCTTCCTGTTCTCGGGCAAGGTGGCGTGGAGCGCCGCGCTCGTCATGGCGGTCGGGGCGCTCGTGGGGGGGTCGCTCGGGGGGCGCCTCGCGGGGCGGGTGCGCGCTGAGCTACTCCGGCGGATCGTCGTCGCGATCGGGTTCGCCGTCGGGATCGCGTACCTCGTCCGCGGGTAGGGGTCCGGCGTCAGGCCGCGGGTGGGAGGACCCGGCGGACGGTCACGTCCTCGGGGACCAGGGCCCACTCGCCGCCGTCCACGTGCACGACGGTCTCCAGGGGCGTCATGGCCTTCGCGGGACCCTGGACCTGGATCGTCCCGTCGTCGAGCAGCATGGCCTCGGACCGGCCGCACCGGCAGGCGCCGCGTCCATGCTCGAGCTCGAAGGCCCGACGGCATGGCAGGCAGTAGACCCAGCGGATGTCCGTACCGAGCAGCGTGTCGTTCATCATGTCCGTCACCTCCAGGAGAAGGACGGTGCGGCCCGGCGTCCCGGGGGGACCGGCGTGTCGCCGGACCGCACACGTCGAGGGCGTCGCGACCTCTTCGCAACTGGTACCCACCGAGGGCGTGGGCAAACGCATCGGCCTCACACCGCGGCGGCGGGCGCTGGAGTAGGCTCGGCGTGTTCGGCACTCCGCCGAGCCCTGACGGGAGGTGGCTCCCATGACGAAGCGTTCCTGGGCCTTCGGGCGCCTGGCGATGATCGCCGCGCTCGCCCTACTGCTCACCGGATGCCTGAAGCTCGACATGCAGCTCGACGTCCAGGCCGACGACACGGTGAACGGATCCGTCGTGTTCGCCGTGAACAAGGATGTCCTGGCGCTGACGGGAGGCTCGTTCGGCGATCTGATCGGCGACCAGACGCCGTTCCCGAGCGACGTCGAGGGCGTCACGTCGGAGGAGTACGACGACGGTGAGTTCGTCGGGCAGCGTTTCACCTTCGAGGGCGTGTCCATCACGGAGTTCAGCAGCGATCCGGCCGACCCGGACGGTCTCAGCATCACGCACGAGGGCGACACGTTCGTCGTGCAGGGCGCATTGGACCTCTCTCAGGATCTCGCAGGCCTGTCCGGTGTGACGGGAGCGACGGGTCCCTTCGATCCCGAGCAGCTGATGGGCTCGGCCGAGCTCCGGATCGCGATCACCTTCCCCGGGGAGGTCACGGAGGCGAACGGCGACATCGACGGGAACACGGTCGTGTGGGAGCCCAGGTTCGGCGTGCGTCAGGAGCTCCAGGCGACCGCGTCGGCCGTCGGGGGCGGCGGCGACAACTGGACGCTCGTGTTCGTCCTGCTCGGCGTCGCGGCGGTCGCGATCATCGCGGCCATCGTGCTGATGCTGAGCCGCCGCAGGAAGGCCGCCGAGTCCCCGGCCGAGGGGGTCGCGGAGTCTGCCGCGATGGCCGTTCCCGGTGCCGCCGAGGCGACCGCTCCGATCCCTCCGGCGTCCGCGCCGGAGGCGCCGTCGGAGGTCCCACCGGCGACCGAGGCACCGTCCGCTCCAGAGGCGACGATGCCGCAGCCGCCGGTGTCCGCCGAGCCGACCCCGCCGCCGGCGCCGCCGGCGTCCGAGCCGAGCGTTCCCCCAGCCCCGCCGCCGGTGTCCGAGCCGGCCGCTCCGGAGCCGCCGACGGAACCGGGTGAGGAGTCGCCCCCGCCGGGCCAGGCGTAAGGGGAGGTCAGCAGCCGCCGTCGCGGCCGAGCTGGGGCTCTCGAAGCGCCCCGGGGTCGAGGCGCTTGACCACCGTGCGCAGCGCCGAGGCGATGGCCGCACGGATCCGCCCCGGTGCGAACGACCCACGCCCGGCGTCCATCGCCTCCCTCGTCCGGCGGGTGCGCTCGGCGGCGCGAGCGAGCTCGGCGTCGCGCCTCACGAGGTGAGCGCGCTCCGCGTGCGCGTCCTGTCGCCACATGGTTGCATCTCCTCTCGCCGTCGAGTATCTTGAGGTCGAGAAGATAACGGTTGAAACGTTCGATGTCAAGAGGACCGACGTCGAGAAGATGGAGGCCGAGATGCCCGAGCAGGACGCGATCGACCGATCCCTCCCCGAGATCGTCAGGGAGTTCCCGGCGGTCGACCCCGAGGTCGAGGCTGCGGTCGACCGGGTCTGGAAGCTCTCGAAGCATCTCGATCGCCTGTGGGACTCGACGGCCGAGCGGTTCGGCCTCAACCAGAGCGGCGAGTACAAGGTCCTGCTGAAGCTCCGCCTGGCGCCCGACAGGCGGATGACGCCCGGTCAGCTCTCGTCGAAGCTCGTGCTGTCCACCGGGGCCATGACGAACCGGCTGGATCGGCTGGAGTCGGCGGGGCTCATCCGCCGCGAGCGGGACCCGCAGGATCGCCGCAGCGTCATCGTCCGGCTGACCGAACGCGGCGATCAGGTGTTCGAGGAGGCGATGGTGGCTCAGGCGAAGGAGGAGAGCCGCGTGATGTCCGCCCTGAAGCCGGAGGAGCTGCGTCGTCTGAACCAGCTCCTGCGCAAGCTCATCCTCGTCTTCGAGCGCGGGTCCGCCTGAGGGCCCGGCTCGTTCGCCCTGTCGGGGACGGGACCTTCGACGCTGAGGACCCCGCCCGCGATGCGGGAGCATCGGGTGGCGGGATCGCGCAGCGCGTCCCGCGGGTTCGACAGGGAGGAACCGCAGTGGATGACACACCGCAGCGTCGCGTCGAGATCCCGCTCGCGGCGGACCCGGCACCGCTCGGGCTCGCGGCCTTCGCGCTGACCACGTTCCTGCTGTCCGCGAAGAACGCGGGGTGGACCGATGGGGGCAACGCCTGGCTCGGGTTCGCGTTCGCCTACGGTGGGCTGGCCCAGCTCCTCGCGGGCATGTGGGAGTTCCGCAACCGGAACGTGTTCGGCGCCACGGCGTTCTCGACGTACGGGGCGTTCTGGATCGGCCTGGGGATCTACGTGTTCTTCGTCGAGGGCGGGAGCCCGAACGCGCTGAACGACCTGGGCTTCATCCTGCTCGCGTTCGCGATCTTCAACACGTACATGCTCGCATGGAGCTCGCGCGTCAGCATCGCGGTCTTCCTGGTGTTCCTCACGCTCGAGCTGACCGAGATCGTGCTGTTCCTCGGGTTCTTCAGCGACAGCGAGGGGATCATCCAGGCGGGCGGCGTGATCGGCGTGGTGACCGCTGCGGTGGCCTGGTACACCTCGGCGGCCGGTGTCGTGAACGGTATGGCGGGGCGCCAGGTGCTCAAGGTCGGCGGGCCGCTGTGGAAGGACGCGGCGCCCTCGACCCTCGGCCCGGAGCTGAAGGCGCCCGTCCCGCGCGAGCGCGTCACCTAGTCCCGGTCGCGGCGGACGGTCAACGGCCCCTCGACGGTGCGGGCGCCGTCGGCGTCCTCCGCCTCGAGGGGGTCGTCGTCCGCCGACGGCGGCCGCAGGCTCGACAGTCCGCCCCAGAACGCGCCGAGCGCGCCGAAGATCGCCCCGCCGCCGGCCGCGGTCCACAACCCCCACGCGGGGGGCGCCGAACGCGAGCGCGACGAGCAGGCCGGCGAGAGCGCCGAGCGCCGGACCGATCACGAGCCCGAGCCCGATGCGCCGC
>DAIUEM010000146.1:0-6030 GCA_036845105.1 Actinomycetota bacterium
CGGTTCGGTGATCCTGGCGGCCGTCCTGCTGAAGATCGGCGCGTACGGGCTGATCCGCTTCAACCTGTCCCTGTTCCCCGAGGCGTCCCGCACCTTCGCCGACGCGATCTCGGTGCTCGCGCTCGTCGGGATCGTGTACGGGGCGGTCGTGGCGCTGATCCAGACGGACCTGAAACGCCTCGTCGCGTACTCGAGCGTCTCGCACCTCGGCTTCGTCGTGCTCGGCACGTTCGCGTTCACCGAGCAGGCGATGGCCGGCGGCGTGCTCCAGATGGTGAACCACGGGCTCTCGACGGGTGGGCTGTTCCTGCTCGTCGGCATGCTCTACGAGCGGACGCACACGCGGGACCTGACCCGGATGGGCGGCATGATGTCGGTCACGCCGTGGCTCGGCGGGACGTTCCTGTTCGTCGCCCTGTCGTCCGCCGGTTTGCCCGGGCTCAACAGCTTCGTCGGCGAGTTCCTCGTGATCCTGGGGACCCTGGCCCGCAACGTGTGGTTCGGCGCGATCGCGGCCACGGGCGTCGTGCTCGCGGCGATCTACCTGCTGTGGTCGTACCAGCGGATGGCGCACGGGCCGGTCCCCGAGGAGCACCGGCACCACCGCGACCTGTCGCTCCGCGAGGCCGTCGTCCTCGCGCCGGTGCTCGTGGCGATCCTCGCGTTCGGCGTCTACCCGAACCTCCTGCTCGACCGGATCGAGCCCACGACGGCCCAGATCGTGGCCGACGTCGAGGCGCCGGCCGTGACGATGCCCCCGTCCGTTCCGCTCGCGGAGGAGGCCGGCGGATGACGCCCGCGGTGGACCTCGGACCCATCGTGCCGGAGCTGATCCTCGTGGGCGCGGGGATCGTGGCGCTGCTCGCCGGGGCGATCGCCCGCCGCGCCGAGTCTCTCGTGCTCCTGTTCGTCGCGATGGCCGGCGTCGCCGGCGCCGCGGCCGCCTCGGTCATGCTGTGGGGCTGGGATGGCGGCCTCACGGTGCTCGCGGGCGCGGTCGCGACCGACCGGTTCGCGATCGTCGCCCGGCTGATCCTGCTCGGCGTCGCCGCGCTCGGGCTGGTCCTCGGGCACCACTACTTCCAGCGCTCGGGCGAGCTGCGGCCCGAGTTCTACGCGCTCGTGCTGTTCGCGACCTCCGGGATGACCCTGATCACCGCCGCCGCCGACCTCGTCACGATGTTCCTCGCGCTCGAGATCCTGTCGCTGTCGCTCTACGTGCTCACCGGGTCCTCGGCGCGCCTCGGCTCCGTCGAGGGCGCGATGAAGTACTTCCTGCTCGGGGCGTTCTCCTCGGCCTTCTTCCTCTACGGCGTCGCGATGGCGTACGGCGCGACGGGCTCGACGCGCCTGGCCGCCGTGGCGACGGCGCTCGGCGGCCGGACCGGGAGCATGGCGCTCGCGCTCGCGGCGATGGTGCTCCTGGCGATCGGGTTCGCGTTCAAGGTCTCGGCGGTGCCGTTCCACATGTGGACGCCCGACGTCTACCAGGGGGCGCCGACGGCCGTGACCGCGTTCATGTCGGCCGGGACGAAGGTCGCCGCGTTCGCGGCGTTCATGCGCGTGTTCAACGTGGCGTTCCAGCCCCTCGGCTGGGACTGGATGCCGGTGATCTGGGCGCTCGCGGCGGTCTCGGTCGTGGTCGGCAGCGTGCTCGCGATCGCGCAGACGGACGTGAAGCGGATGCTCGCGTACTCGAGCATCGCGCACGCGGGCTTCGTGCTCACGGGCATGACCGCGCCCGGGGGGACGGGGATGAGCGCTGCCCTCTTCTACCTCCTCGCGTACTCGTTGATGATCGTCGGGGCGTTCGGCGTCGTGATGCTCGTGTCCTCGCGCGGCGAGGAGGCGACCTCGCTCGCCTCGTACCGGGGGCTGTACCGGCAGAGCCCGCTCCTGGCCGGCCTGCTGTCCCTGTTCCTCCTTTCGATGGCCGGGATCCCGCCCACGGCGGGGTTCATCGCGAAGGTGGGCGTGTTCCGCGCGGCGATCGACGCCGGGCACTGGGAGCTCGCGCTGATCGGCGTGCTCGCGAGCGTCGCCGCGGCCTTCTTCTACATCCGGGTGATGGTCCTGATGTACATGCAGGAGCCGACCGGCGACCACGAGCCCGACGCGTCGCTCGTGCCCAGGCTCGCGCTCGCGGTGCCGGCCGTCGGCACGCTCCTGCTCGGCGTGCTGCCCGGCATCGTGGCCGACGTCCTGAACGAGGCATCGGTGATCAGATGGTGAGAGGCTTCGTCCGATGCGACGCGTGATCCCCGGGCTGGAGGCGCCGGATCCCGTGATGGAGCGGGAGGTGCGCGGCCGTCTGGAGGAGGTCGAGACCGCGCTCGAGAAGGCCGTGCGCGCGGACTCCGAGATGCTGGCGGAGACCGCCCGGTACCTCCTCGCCGCCGGGGGGAAGCGGTTCCGTCCGATGCTCGTGCTGCTCTCGGGGTACTTCGGCGACCCGGCCGACCCCCGCCTGATCCCCGGCGCCGTCGCGATCGAGCTCGTCCACGCCGCGACCCTGTACCACGACGACGTGATCGACGAGGCCGAGTCGCGGCACGGCGTGCCCTCGGTCAACGCCCGCTGGGACAACACGGTGGCGATCCTGACCGGCGACTACCTGTTCGCCAGGGCGTCCGAGATCTCCTCGGACCTCGGGACGGACGTCATCGCGCTGCTCGCGCGGACGATCGCCACGCTGTGCGACGGTCAGATCCGCGAGGTCGAGGCCTCCGGCGACGTGGAGCAGACCCGCGACGCCTACCTCGAGGTGATCCGGCGCAAGACCGGCGCCCTCATCTCGACGTCGTGCCGCCTGGGCGGCATGCTCTCGGGCGCCACGGCCCAGCACGTGGGGGTCCTCGGGTCCTACGGCGAGGCCCTCGGGATGGCCTTCCAGCTCTCGGACGACATCATGGACGTCACCTCGAGCGCCTCCGAGCTGGGCAAGGAGCCCGGCGTGGACATGAGGGAGGGCGTCTACACGCTCCCGGTCCTGCTCGCGCTGCGGGAGGGCGAGGACCGGGCCGAGCTCCGTGCGCTGCTCTCGGCCGGCCCGCCCGAGGGTGAGCGCCTGGCCAGGGCGCTGAAGATCGTCCGCGCGCCCGCCACGATCGACGGCGCCCGGGCGGCCGTCGCGACGGAGGTCGACCGCGCCCGAGAGCTCGCCGAGCGGCTGCCGGCCGGCGTCGCGCGCACCGCCTTGGTCCAGCTCGCAGAGTTCCTGGCCGTCCGCTGCCGGGTGCGGCGTCCGTGAGCCTCCTGTTGCTAGAATCCGGGCCGCTCGGGAAAACGTTCACAAGCGTGGAGACCTACTACCAGTCGTACGGGGTCGTCCTCGCGGTCTTGATCGCAGGCGTCGGTCTCGTGGCCGTCGCCTTCGGGGCCGCGGCACTCATCGCACCCCACCGTCCGCTCCCCGAGAAGCTCACGACGTACGAGTGCGGCATCGACCCGGTCGGGGAGGGCTGGGCGCAGAGCCAGGTCCGCTACTACGTCTTCGGCTTCCTGTTCGTGATCTTCGACGTCGAGGCCGTGTTCCTGTTCCCCTGGGCGCGCGTGTTCGAGGGGCTCGGCTACACGGCCGTCGTCGAGATGGCCATCTTCATCGGCATCCTCGCGCTCGGCCTGCTCTACGCGTGGCGCAAGGGGGTCCTGAAGTGGGTCTGATCACCGAGAACACCCAGATCGCGACCCTGCAGCCGGTCAAGTTCCTCCTGAACTGGGGCCGGAAGTACTCGCTGTGGGTGTTCAACTTCGGCCTGGCCTGCTGCGCGATCGAGTTCATCGCGGCCTCGGCGTCCAAGCACGACTTCATCCGGTTCGGCGTGATCCCGTTCGCCCACGGACCGCGGCAGGCGGACCTCATGGTGGTCTCGGGCACGCTCACGGACAAGATGGCGCCGGCGGTGAAGCGCCTGTACGACCAGATGCCCGACCCGAAGTACGTGATCTCGTTCGGGTCGTGCGCGAACTGCGGCGGCCCCTACTGGGACTCGTACGCCGTGACGAAGGGCGTCGACCAGATCATCCCGGTGGACGTGTACGTCCCCGGCTGCCCGCCTCGCCCGGAGGGACTGTTGCACGGGATCGTGAAGCTCCAGGAGAAGATCGCCAACGAGGACATCAGGGAGAAGTTCAGTGGCAAGCTCACCGCGCCCGCTGCCACCTCCTGACGTCGAGGCTCGCCTCCGGGCGCAGTTCGGCGACGACGTCCTGGCGTTCGAGGACCAGCACGGCCACGCGGTCGCCACCATCGTTCCCGGCCGCTACAGGGAGATCGCCACGTTCCTCCGCGACGAGCCCGAGCTCGCGTTCGACTACTGCGACTTCTCGAGCGGAGTGGATCACGGCCCCGAGGGCGGGTTCGAGGTCGTGACGCACCTGTACTCGACGACGCACCGCCACAACGTGCGCCTCAAGGTGAAGCTGCCGCACGAGGACCCGGTGTGCCCGACGATCTCGGACATCTTCCCGGCCGCGAACTGGCACGAGCGCGAGACCGCCGAGATGTTCGGCATCGGGTTCGAGGGACACCCTCAGCCGGTGAAGCTCCTGCTCTCGGAGCCGTTCGAGGGTCATCCGCTCCGCAAGGACTTCCCCCTCATGACCCGCGAGGCGAAGCCGTGGCCCGGCGCCGCCGAGGGCGAGGAGGCCGAGGAGGAGTGATCGCCCAGGCCGGCGTGAGCATCTTCGAGCAGTGGGTCTCGAACTACTGGCTCGTCATCGTCCTGAAGGCCGCCGTGGTGCTCGTGTTCTTCCTCACCGCGCCCCTCATGGTCGGGTACATGGAGCACAAGGGGCTCGCGCACCTCCAGGCGCGCCTCGGGCCGATGTACGCGGGCCGGTTCCACGGCTGGGCGCAGCTGGTCGCCGACGGGGTGAAGTTCGTCCAGAAGGAGAACGTCGTCCCCGCGGCCGCCGATTACTGGGTGTTCTCGCTCGCGCCGGGCGTCGCGATGGTCCCGTACATCGCGCTGTTCGTCGTGATCCCCTTCTCGGCCGAGATCTTCGTTCTGAACCTGGACATCGGCATCTTCTTCGTGATGGCGATGTCCTCGGTCTCGGTGATCGGGATCCTCATGGCCGGGTGGGCCTCGGCGAACAAGTTCTCCCTGATGGGCGGCCTCCGCGCGGCGGCGCAGCTGATCGCGTACGAGCTGCCGCTCGTGCTCGCGGCCGCGAGCATCGTGATGCAGGCGGGCACGCTCTCGCTGATCGGGATCGTCGAGGCGCAGGACCGCTACTGGTACGTGCTCACGCAGCCCATCGGGTTCTTCATCTTCCTCACGGCCGCGGTCGCCGAGCTCTCGCGCCCGCCGTTCGACATGCCGATCGCCGACTCCGAGATCATCTTCGGCCACATGACCGAGTACACGGGCCTGAAGTTCGCGTTCTTCCTGCTCACCGAGTACGGAGGCATCGTGGCGCTGTCCTGCGTGGCGGCCACGCTGTTCCTGGGCGGGTACCAGGCGCCGCCGCTCCTCGGCGCGATCCCGGAGCCGCTGTGGATGGCCGCGAAGGTCACGGGGCTCGCGTTCTTCATCATCTGGCTGCGCGCGACGTTCCCGCGCCTGCGCGAGGACCAGTTGCAGCGGTTCTCGTGGCTCGCGCTGATCCCGCTCGCGCTGCTGCAGATCCTGGTGATCGCCGTCGTCAAGGTCGCGGTGTAGGGGAGGGGCGGAGATGGCGGTCGACGAGCGGCACGTGCGGGAGGCTCCTGAGCCCGGCGTGTCCGGTGGGCTCGGCCTCCTCAAGGGCCTGGCCGTCACGATGAAGCACATGCTGCGGCGCTCGGTGACGCAGCAGTACCCGGAGGTCAAGCCGGACCTGCCGGCCCGCTCCCGGGGCGTGATCGCGCTGAAGCAGGAGAACTGCACGGTCTGCTACAAGTGCGCCCGCGAGTGCCCCGACTGGTGCATCTACATCGACGCGCACAAGGAGACGCACCCACCGGCGAGCGGCGGCAAGGCTCGGTCGGTGAAGGTCCTGGACCGGTTCGCGATCGACTACGCACTGTGCATGTACTGCGGGATC
>DAIUEM010000147.1:0-5947 GCA_036845105.1 Actinomycetota bacterium
CTCCCGAGCCGAGCCGGACGGTCGGCTGGCCGGGGCGCGGGCGGCGACCGGCGTCAACCAGGATAGCCATGCCGGCGGCAACGGGAACGGGCGGGGCTCAACGGCGGCGTGCTGGCGGGGCTCAGGGTTGCGGCGGTCCCTCGCACGAGGCGGTGAGCCGCAGGCTCGGCGTCCCCTCGTCGGGCGCATCGACGTCCGCCTCGGGGAACAGCGCCGTGACGAGCGCCCGGCGGCGGTCGCCGGAGCTCGGGTCGAGCGGGTCCGTCGTCCCCGGCGAGGACAGGAACCGGGCCGCCGGCTCGATCTCCAGCGTGAGCGTGCCGGCCGCCCAGGACGCTCGGATCTCGATCCCACCCGGCGCGGTGCCCTCCTCCAGCGCCTGGGCGCACGTCTCCGTGGCGGCGAGGCGGAGATCGTCGACGATCTCCTCGGTACACCCGAAGTGCCGACCGACGGCGCCGATGAATGCCCGGACGGTCGCGATGTGCTCGGCCGCGGCGGGCACGCGGATCCGCGAGACCTCGGCCGAGGTCGAGCCGGCCATCGTGCCTCAGTCCGTGGGGAGCTCGGCCGCCGAGTCCCGGATCTCGAACACGCGGTCCAGCCCCGTCAGCGTCAGGACCTTCATCGGGGTGCTCTGGACCGCGACGAGGGCGAGCCGGCCCTCGTGCTCGCGCATGCGTTTGAGACACGTGACGAGCACGCCGAGGCTGCTCGAGTCCATGAAGCCGACGTTCGAGAGCTCGATCGCGACACGGCGGTCCCCATCCTCGACAAGCTGGAGCACGTGGTCGCGCAGGCGTGGCGACGTGTGCAGGTCGAGCTCTCCGGACACGTGCACGATCGTCCAATCGGCGTGCGAGCGGTTCTCGAGTGCGAGTTCCATCGCGTCCCCTTGCTGTAGACGATCGGACCGCGACATCCCCTGAGCCGACGGCCGCCCCCGGGCGCGAGCCGCGGAGTCCCTAGTATAGGTGGACCATGGAAGCCCGGTCCGATCGCGACGCCATCGTGGTCTCGGTCCCGCCGAAGGCCGAGTTCGTGCACGTCCTGCGCGCCGTCACGGCGGCCGTCGCGTCGCGGCTCCAGGTCCCGTACGACGCGATCGAGGATCTCCGGCTCGCCGTCGACGAGGCGAGCGCCCGGCTGCTGATGCTGCGCGCGGAGACGCACGTGCTCACCCTGCGCCTGGAGCCGCACGCCGACCGGCTCGAGATCGTCGTCTACGTCGATGCGTCGGTGACGGAGTGGCCCGCCCCGGGCCTCGAGGAGACCCTCGCCTGGAAGGTGCTCGTGGCCCTCGTGGACGCGGTCCGCCCCGAGATGGACCGCGACGGGCCCTCGATCCGCCTCGTGAAGCGTTTGGCCGACATCGCGTCGAGGCGATGAGCGGATCGCCGTCGAGCTCACGGCCTGCGGACCGAGAGCGGGAGCGCGATCTCTTCGCGCGCCTCCCGGAGGACCCGTCCGCGCGCGACGAGCTCGTCGAGATGTTCCTGCCGCTGGCCGAGTACCTGGCGCGCCGCTTCGCTGGACGCGGCGAGTCGCTCGACGACCTCGTGCAGGTCGCGAGCGTCGGGCTCCTGAACGCGATCGACCGCTTCGAGCCCGAGCGCGAGGTCCAGTTCTCCACCTATGCGGCCGTGACGATCGTCGGCGAGCTGAAGCGGCACTTCCGCGACAAGGGGTGGGCCATCAGGGTCCCGCGCCGGCTCCAGGAGGTGGGGCTCCGCATCAACGCCGTCCTTCCGGAGCTGGCGCAGGAGCTCGGCCGGTCGCCGACGATCGAGGAGATCGCGGAGCGATGCGAGGCCTCGCCGGAGGAGATCCTCGACGCGACGGAGGCGGTGCAGGCGTATTCGACGACCTCACTGGAGACGCCGGTCGGTGAGGAGGGGGTCGCGCCGATCGACGTGCTCGGGGCGGAGGACCCGTCGCTCGAGCTGCTCGAGTCCTGGACGGCCGTCGCGCCGGCGGTTCGTCAGCTCCCGACTCGCGAGCGCAAGGTCCTGTACCTCCGCTTCTTCCGGGGGATGACGCAGTCCGAGATCGCCCGCGAGATCGGCGTGTCGCAGATGCACGTGAGCCGCCTGTTGGCGCAGAGCCTGCGGTTCCTGCGCGAGACGGTCGAGGATGGCGGATGGCCGCTCGCCGGGCCCGAGCCCGGCTGAGCGGCCATCCGAGGTGCGTCGTCCTCGGCGGACGACGTCAGGCGAACAAGCTGACCCCGCCGGGGCCGACGAGCAGCCCCACGATGATCAGGGCCACGCCCGCGAGCACCCCGCCGCGGATCAGCGTCACGATCCCGGCGATCACGAGGATCGCGGCAAGGATCCAGAGCAGCGTCGCTGCACCGCCCGAGGCGGCGAGCATCGTCAAGGTCATCAGCATGGTTCCTCCTCAGGTTCCGCTCAGAACTTCGGGATCACGTACCAGGCCAGGAAGGCCAGGATCGCGAGGACGATCACGACGATCGCCGTGTACTTGATCGCTGCGTAGCCGGTGAGCCCCGAGTCGGGCTCCGTCGGCGTGTTGTGCGTGTGGTAGTTCTCGTTCGCCATCTGTACCTCCTCGCCGCGTGTCGCGGCCCTGCCGCTTCGTACCCGTGGCCGATCAGCGGCAAACGCCGCCCTAGGCCGACCCGCGATCGGCCGCCTCGCGGACGCGCTCGGGGGTGCCGGGGTCCGGGCCGTCGTTGCGGTCGGTCGTGCTCGGCGACTCCGAGACCTCCTCGAGCGTCTCGCCGACCGCGCGCTTCGAGGCGTCCGCGAGCGCTACGTCGCCGAGCGAGAGGATCCCGACCAACTCGCCGTCCTTGACGACCGGGAGCCTGCGGATCCGCTGCTCCGCCATGACCTCTCGCGCCTCCGAGAGCTGCACGTCGGGCGTGACGGTGGTGACGACGCGGGTGAGGATCTCGCCCAGCGTCACCGAGCTCGGGTCGAGGCGACGCGCCATCACCCGGAGCACGAGGTCGCGGTCGGTCACGATGCCGGCGAGCTCGCCGTCCTGCATCACGGGCACCGCCCCGATGTCGTACTGGGCCATGAGCCCGGCGGCGTCGCCCGCGACCCGCTCGGGGCTGAGCGTCTTCGGGGCCTCGGTCATCACGTGTCGAACCAGGGTCGCCATGTCTCTTCCCTCCGGTCGTCGTCTCGCTGCTGGATACCCGCGCGAGGACGCGTGGAAACGGGGCCGCGTTTTCGGCGCGCGGTGACCGGGAACACCTCGGACATGGACGACCTACCCGTCGTTGGTCGCGGTCTGTCTTCGTCGCTCTCCGGGGGTTCGGATCCGGACGAGAACGAACAGCAGCGGCGGAACCGTGAGTTGATCGAGCTCCTGAACGAGCTGCGCGTTGCCCTGCCCGGCGTGCAGGTGCTCTTCGCGTTCCTGCTCACCGTCCCGTTCAGCCAGCGGTTCGGCGAGCTCGCCGACTGGCAGCGAGCCGCGTACATCGTGACCTTCATCGGCACCGCCGTCTCGACGGCGCTGTTCATGGCGCCGACCGCCTACCACCGGCTCCGGTTCCGTCAGGGCGACAAGGAACGGATGCTCCACACCGCGAACCGTTTCACGATCGTCGGCATCGCCTTCCTCGCTGGCTCGATGGCCGGCGCCGTCTTCCTGGCCGCGGACCTCGTGTTCGGACTCGGCTTCGCGCTCGCGATGGCCGCGTCGATGCTGGCGCTGCTCGCCTGGACCTGGTTCGGGCTCCCGCTGAGTCGCCGCGTCCAGGACGGCATGAACGGGAACGGCACGGACGACGCGGGCGACTGAGCGTTTGCGCCACCCGCCCTGGGGAACACTCACCCCAGCGACGCGAGGAGGCGAAGCGTGAGCGGAGGAGTGGATGGCCTGCGGCGCAAGCGAGGAGACGAAGAGGTGTCGTTCGCGGACGTCGCGGACCACCTCGACGACTTCGTTGCCCGCGAGCCGGCGTCCGCACCGACCGTCGACGCGCTCGCCCGGTTCCTCGCGGGCGTGGAGGACATGTCGCACGAGCACGAGGGGACCGGACCGACCGTGGATCCCTCGGCGCCGGTCCGATGACCGGCCGGACGGAAGGAGGAGCGGATGGGTGAAGGTACCGGAGACCGCACGGAGGGTCGCCTGGACGAGGCCAAGGGCCATGTGAAGGAGACCGTCGGCGACGTCACGGACGACGAGCGCTTGGAGTCCGAGGGCAAGACCGATCAGGCCAAGGGCAAGGCGAAGCAGGCCTGGGGGGACGCGAAGGACGCCGTCGAGCGAGGCAAGGAGAGCGTCAAGGAAGCCCTCGACCGCGACTGACGTACGCGGACGAACGGGGAACGAGACCGGCCCGACGCACGGCGCGTCGGGCCGGTCCACGTTCCGAGGGCTGCCGAGGCTCAGGCGGCGGGTCGCAGGTGGTCGATCCGAGCGTCCTCGAGGCTCGCAACGACCGGCACGCCGAACCGCGTCGCGATCCGTCGCAGTGCCTCCGGGTGCTCGGGATGCTCGAGGAGCGCGACGAGACGGGCGTGCTGGGCGCGCCACCCACTCGAGCCGAGCACGTACCGTCCCCAGCCCACGACGATCCCTCGAACCTTCGGACCGCGCGCGCCGTGGAGGGTCTCGAAATCGGGCCTCAGGTAGGCGTAGATCCCGCACTCGCACGAATCGTCGGGCACGTCGCGGTGCCCGGGTCCCGCGCGATAGGGCCACGTCATCGGGCGCAGGCAGATCGCCGTGAGCGGCCGGTCGCCGGGCCACACCGTGGGGTGGAAGAGCGAGAAGAGCTCGGGGGACGGGTCGCCGATCCTGCGGAGCGACCACTCGCGGTAGCCGACGAGCGGGCTCACGCCGTCCGGCACCGCGGAGGCCGAGGACCGCTGCCGGTCGCTCATCCCGTGGTGACCGGCTCGCGCGCTGGCCCCTCGGCCGGCTTCACGGGCTCGGTGTCCTCGGGCAGCACGCGCGGCATGACGAGGGGTTCGATCGTCCCCACCTCGTGGATCTCGCCGATGAGCATGGCTCCGCTCCCCTCCGGTCGGATCCGTCCTGCGACGTGGTTACCCCGGCGCCCTCGGGCTCAACCCGCGGTACTCGCCGCGACTGCCGGCCACGACGGCGGCGCGCCCACTCGACGCGCCGCCGCCGTCCGCTCTCGACGCGCGGCCGTCAGACCGAGCGCTCGGCCGGCGCCTGTTCCCGCTGCGCCTGCTCCCGGCGTGCCTGCATCTTCTCGGCGAGCATGGTCAGCTCCTCGCGCTCCAAGACCTCGCGCGCCTGCTTGAACATCTCGCCCTCTTCCTCCTCGATGTGGTGCTCGAGGTTCTCCTTGCACACGGTGAACTTCGCGTGCCACGTCTCGTCGTCCACCGGCGTCTGCTCCAGCTCGCCGAGGATCGCATCGACGACGTCGTGCTCCTCGTACGCCTCGAGGACGAGCTCCTTGGCCTCGGCGTGCTCCTTCAGCGCCGGGTAGAAGATCTCCTCCTCGATGATCTCGTGCACCGTGAGCTCACGCTTCAGGGTCGTGAAGCCCTCCTCACGGGTCTTGATCGCCCGCTCGGTCGTCGAGTCGAGCTCGGTGAGGATCTTCTTCACCTTCTCGTGGTCCTGCTTCAGCATCTGCAGGGCGTCCATCCGTCCTCCTCCCCTCGGGTCCGTGCCGCCACCAGGTGTCGCGTCACGGCAGCCAGGTACCCCTCGGTGGCGTCGGCAAACCGCCGGCCACGGGAGCGAACGCGAGCTCACGTTTGCGGACGTCCGCGCGCCGGGTAGACGTCCGCCGGAGGTGGGTGGGTGGCGCGGTTGCGGCGGGTGTCGAGCGAGGGTCCGGGCATCGTCCGGCGCAAGCACGGGCGCGGGTTCCGGTACCTCGAGGCATCGGGTGGGCTGGTGCGCGATCCGGAGACGCTGGCGCGGATCCGCGCGCTGGCGATCCCGCCGGCCTGGACCGACGTCTGGATCTGTCCGG
>DAIUEM010000148.1:0-5896 GCA_036845105.1 Actinomycetota bacterium
TCGGTCACCGCCGGCAGGACCTCGTAGTCGACCTCGATCCCCTCGAGCGCGCGACCCGCGAGCTCCGGCGTCTCGGCCGCGACGATCGCGACCGGCTCGCCCACGTACCGAACGCGATCCCACGCCAGGACCGGCTGGTCGGCGAACTCGAGCCCGTAGGTGCGTTTGCCCGGGACGTCCTCGGCCGTCAACACGGCGTGCACGCCGGGGCTGGCAACCGCGCCGGCGATGCCGATCGACCGGATCCTCGCGTGGGGGTGCGGGCTGCGGAGCGTCGCGCCCCAGAGCATGCCCTCGTGCCACAGGTCGCTGCCGTAGGCGAACGAGCCCTTCACCTTCGGGACGCCGTCGACGCGGCGGGCGGACTCGCCGACGGCGCCGCGGAGCCGCTCGCGAACGTCCATGCTCATCGGGACGCCTCCTCCGCGATCCGCCTGCCCATCCGGTGGCCCTCGCGCGCGATCTCGTCCTCGTCGCCGCCCACGAGCCGTCCGTCGCGGACGACGGGCCGCCCCTCGACGAGCAGGTTGCGGACGCGGGGCGGCGCGCACAGCACGAGGGCCGCCACCGGGTCGTCCTCGGCGCCCGCGCTCGCGAGCCCGTCGACCGGGAACAGCGCGACGTCCGCGCGCATCCCCGCCCGCAGCGACCCGATGTCGTCGCGACCGAGGACCGCCGCGCCGCCACGCGTCGCGACGCGGAGCGCCTCGCGGGCCGAGAGCCCGCGCTCGACCCCCGACGCGCGCGAGACGAGCAGCGCCTGCCGCGCCTCGACCAGGAGATCGCCGGCGTCGTTCGACGCCGAGCCGTCGACCCCGAGCCCCGTCGGCGCGCCCTCGTCCAGGAGCGCCCGCCCCGGGGCGATGCCGGAGCCGAGGCGCAGGTTCGAGCTCGGGCACCAGGCGACGCCCGTCCCGGTCTCGGCGCACCAGCGCACGTCCTTGTCGTCCAGGTACACGCCGTGTGCGAACCAGACGTCGTCCCCGACCCACCCCCACTCGTCCATCAGCTCGAGCGGCCGGCGCCCGAACCGCTCGATGCAGTGGCGCTCCTCGCCCATGGTCTCGGCCAGGTGGGTGTGCAGCCGCACGCCGAGGCGCCGGGCGAGGTGCGCGCTCTCGCGCATCAGGCGCTCGGTGACGCTGAACGGCGAGCATGGCGCGACCGCGATCCGCAGCATCGAGCCGGGCGAGGGATCGTGATGGGTCCGGATGGCCTCCTCGGTCGCGGCGAGCGCGTCGTCGGTGCGCTCGACCAGACGGTCGGGCGGCAGGCCGCCGTCGGATTCGCCCAGGTCCATCGAGCCCCGGCACGGGTGGAACCGCAGGCCGAGCTCGCGCGCGGCCGCGATCTCGGCCCCGAGCAGGTCGCCGGCGCCGGCGGGGAAGACGTAGTGGTGATCGCTCGTCGTCGAGCAGCCCGACAGCGCGAGCTCGGCCAGCCCGACCCGGGCGGCCACGCGCTCCCACTCGGCGTCGAGACCCGCCCAGACCGGGTACAGCGCGACGAGCCACCCGAACAGCCCCTGGTCCTGTGCGCGGGCGCGCGTCAGCACCTGGTTCAGGTGATGGTGCGTGTTCACGAGGCCGGGGAGCGCGACGCAGCCGCGCCCGTCGAGGCGCTCGGCATCCTCCGCGCCGCCCGGCGGCTCGCCCGAGCCGACCCAGGACACGACGCCGTCCTCGATCAGCACCGAGCCGCCGGGGACCTCGGTGCCGGCGTCGTCCATCGTCGCGACGACCTCGCAGGCGTCGATCAGCAGGCGGCTCACCACGCGCCCTCCTGCTTCCGCTGCGCCGCGAGGCGGACGGCGTCGAAGATCTTCGCGTACCCAGTGCACCGACACAGGTTGCCCGACAGCGCCTCCCGGACCGTGAGCTCGTCGGCGGACGGGTCGCGCTCGAGCAGATCGGTGACCGCGACGACCAGGCCGGGCGTGCAGAAGCCGCACTGCACCGCCCCGGTCTCGAGGAACGCCTCCTGCACCGGGTGCAGCGTCTCGCCCGAGGCCAGCCCCTCGACGGTCCGTACCTCGCGCTCGTGCGCCTGGGCCGCGAGGACCAGGCACGAACACACGAGCGTGCCGTCGAGCCAGACCGAGCAGGACCCGCACTCCCCCTCCTCGCACGCGTTCTTCGAGCCGGGCAGCCCGAGCTCGTCGCGCAGGAGGTGGAGCAGGCTCGCGCCGGGCCAGACGTCGGCCTCCCGCCACTCGCCGTTCACCTGGATGCGGATCAGCACGGCGGCCTCCTCATGACGCGAGCGCCTCCTCGGCCATCTCACCGGTCGCCCGGGCGAGCGCCCGCCGCGCGAGCACCCGCACCGCGTGCGCGCGGTACGCCGCGCTGCCGCGCACGTCGTCGATCGGCCTCGCCGCGCCGGCGACGCGCTCGGCGAACGCCTCCCCGTCCTCGGCCGCGATCGGCGCCCGCGGGTCGTCCCACGCGCCGGCGCGCCCGAGCGCGTCCGCGAGGAAGGCCTCGGCCTCGGGGGCGCGGATCACGGTCGGCGCGACCGATCCCATCGCGACCCGGGCCGTCCTCGTCGCGGGGTCGAGCGCGACGCACAGGCTCGCCACCGAGATCACCATCGCGTTCCGCGTCCCGATCTTCATGAACGACTGCGGCCCCCCGAGCATGCGCCACCGGGCGCCCAGGATCAGCTCGTCCGGCTCGAGGGCCGTCCGCTTCACCCCGAGCAGGAAGGCGTCCAACGGGACCTCGCGCTCGCGCTCGGCGGAGGCGAGCACCACCCGCGCGTCGTGCACCGCGAGCACCGGGAGCGAGTCGCCGGCCGGCGACGCGGTCCCGAGGTTCCCGCCGAGCGTGCCGCGGTTGCGGATCTGCGGCGAGCCGACCGAGCGAGAGGCCTGCGCGAGCGCGCGCATCTCGGGCAGCTCGCGCAGGATCCTCGTGTACGTTACGCCTGCGCCGACGAACAGCTCGTCCCCCTCGCGCCGCCACGCGCCGAGCTCCGGCAGCCGGCCGACGTCGAGCATCGCCTCGGGCCGCAGCTCGTCGGCGTTCAACAGGACCATGAGATCGGTGCCGCCGGCGATCGGGACGGCGTCGGGCATCCGGGCCTTCATCTCGAGCGCCTCGTCGAGCGCGCCGGGCAGCAGGACGTCCATCAGAAGCGGCCCCCCGCGAACGCGTCGATCATCGCGTGGACGTCGTCGCCGAGCGGGTACAGCACGGGGCACGTGCAGCCGGCCTCGACGTACTCGCGCACCTTCGCCCGGCACTCGTCCGGGGTGCCCGAGGCCGTGATCATCTGCACGACCTCGTCGGGCACGAGCGCCATCGCGCCCCGGATCTCCTCCTCGGAGGCGGGCCACGTCAGAACCTCGCCGATCTCGTCGAGGAGCCTCTGGTCGACCCCGCTCGCCTTCATGATGTGCGGCTGCTGCCCCAGGTACTGCGTCACGAGCTCGCGCGCGCGATCGAGCGCCAGGTCGCGGTCCTCGTCGAGCGAGCAGACGACGAGCTGCGGACGGTCGACGTCCTCGACGCCGCGGCCGGCGCGCGCAGCCCCCGCGGCGAGGTGCTCGAGCGCTGTCTGGTTGTACCTGGAGCCGACGAGATAGTTGAGCAGGACCCCGTCGCCGATCTCGCCTGCGACCTCCATCATCTGCATGCCCGTCGCCCCGACGTAGATCGGCACGTTCCTCGGCGACCGGTCGCCGTGCACGATGTCGATCTGGATGTCCTCCACGTCCACGTACGATCCGTGGAACGTCACGTTCTCCATCGCGACGAGCCGGCGCACCACCTCGACGTACTCGCGCATCGCGGTGAGTGGGCGCTCGCGCCTCACGCCGACCTTGCTCGCGAGCGGCTCCCACCACGCCCCGATCCCGAGCATCACGCGCCCCGGCGCCAGGTCGTCGAGCGTCACGAACGTCGCCGCCATGAGCCCCACGTTGCGCGTCCACGGGTTCACGACGCCCGAGCCGACCTTGATCCGCTCGGTCACGGCGGCGAAGGCGGCCATCGGCACGGTGGCCTCGCGCACCAGGCGGCTCTCCGCCTGCCACACGGCCTCGAACCCGGCCTCCTCCGCGTGCCGGACGTACTCCATCCCGTCGCGGAGCGGGTGCTTGTCCTGCAGGTAGAGGGCGACGCGGCCCTCGGACGTGACCGGCATCAGCGGCCCCCTTCGGGTTCGAACGGGTGCGCGTCCAACGCGTCCACCCGCCGCCAGAGCGTCTCGGCGGCGTCCCGGGACCGGGCCCGGAGCCCGGCCTCGTCGGCCCTCGTGAGCCTTCGCTCGCGGACCGCGACCTCGCCGTTCACGAGCACGTCGCGGACGTGCCGGGCCGACAGCCCGAACGCCCAGTGGCCGGCCAGGCTGCCGGCGTCGACCGGCGTCGGCGGGTCGTACTCGAGCACGACGAGGTCTGCGGGGGCGCCGACCTGCACCGTGCCGAGCAGCGGCTCCTCGAACGCGGCGGCGGCGAAGCGGCCCGAGGCCGCCATCCGCTCGAGGATCCAGCCGGCCCCGACCGAGGCGTCGGCCTCGCGGGCCCGCCAGAACGCGGTGCGGGACTCTGCGAACAGATCCCCGTCGATCCCGTCGGTCCCGAGGGCGAGGTCCGGGCCGAGCTCCCCGACCGGCGCCCGCCCGACGCGGTTGTTCATGTTCGAGCGCGGGTTGTGGACCACCCAGGTGCCCGTCTCGCGGATCGTGGCGATCTCGCGCTCGTCCACGTGGACGCAGTGCGCGAGGAGCGAGCGCGGCCCGAGGGCACCCGCCTCGGCCAGGCGCTGCACGACCCGCCGGTCGAACCTCGTCATCGCGTCGCGCTCATCGGCCGCGTCCTCCGCGACGTGGACGTGGACGCCGACGTCGGCGTCTCGCGCCACCTCGGCGCACGCCGCCAGGGTCGCGTCGGACAGCGTGAAGGAGGCGTGCGCGCCGACCATCCCCATCGCGAGCGGGAAGCCGCCCTTGCAGAACCGCAGGTTCTCCTCGACGCCCGCCTCGGCACGCTCGGGGCCATCGCGGTCGGTGACCTCGTAACAGAGCACCGACCGAACGCCGAGCCCGCCGAGCGCGTCCGCGATCCGGTCGAGCGAGCCGGCGATCGCGTTCGGCGACGCGTGGTGGTCGACGATCGTCGTCGTCCCGGCGAGGAGCGCGTCGGCGCCTCCCGACCAGGCCGAGAGCCACACGCCGTCCTCGTCGAGCGCTCGGTCCAGGCGCCACCAGATCCGCTGGAGCACCTGCACGAAGCTCTCGGGCGGCTCGAGCCGGTACGGCATCCCCCGCGCGAGCGCGGAGTAAAGGTGGTGGTGCGCGCAGACGTTCCCCGGGATCACGAGGCACGCCGAGCAGTCGATCCGCTCCGCCTCCGTCGCGTCGACGGCGCCGACCGCGTCCACCCGCGAGCCGCGGACGAGCACGTCGGCGCGCTCCACTCGCACCGGGTCGAGCGAGGTGACGACCGTGCCGCCGGCGAGGAGCAGCGTCATCGCCCCTCCCTGCCCCGCGCCGCCGCCGCCGCGAGCCTCGGGACCGCCGCCCTCGCCGCGGCCGAGTTCCGCATCGGCAGGCTCGTCCGCCACTCGCCGTCGAAGGCGTGCAGGGCACCCGCCACCGCCGGCGCCGTCGGCACGAGGCCGATCTCGCCCACGCCCTTCGCCCCGTACGGGCCCTCGGGCTGCGGGACCTCGACGAGGACGCACTCGACCTCGGGCATCCGCTGCGCCGGCACGATCCCGAGCGACTTCAGCGTCGTCGTGACCGGGACGCCGTCCCGCACGACGAACTCCTCGGTGAGCGCGAACCCGAGGCCCATGTGCACCGCGCCCTCGATCTGGCCCTCGAGGAGCGTCGGGTTGATCGCCTTGCCGACGTCGTGGGCCGCCACGACCCTCTCGACCCGCCCCTCCTC